>DDKR01000126.1 GCA_002340085.1 Candidatus Omnitrophica bacterium UBA2593 | reverse complement strand
CAGGGGCAAGATACATAGAGAGGTGTTCCTTACATTCACCCCAAAATATAATTAAGACCAAGAGAGCAATAAAAGAAGGTTTTAAAAATCAGATAGAAGAAAAAGGTTTCTCCTTAATTGAGATTCTTTCTCCTTGCCCTACTTACTGGGAGATGTCTCCAAGAGAATCCTTGGATTGGATTAGGGAGACAATGATGAAGGAATTTCCCTTAGGTAGATTCAAGTGAATTAAAGATTATGACTGAGAAGATCATAATTTCAGGAGAAGGTGGACAAGGTGTAATGCTTTTAGGAAAAATTTTAGCTCAACTAGGATTAGAAGAAAATAAGAATGTTAGCTGGTTTCCTTCTTATGGTGCAGAGGTAAGAGGAGGTACTGCTTTCTGTATGGTAACTATCTCAGATGATGAGATTTCCTCACCATATGTGGATTCTGCTGATACAATCATTGTGATGAATGAACAGTCTTTTCGGAGATTCAAAGACAGAATTGAAGATAAAGGACTCTTTATAATCAATAGTTCTCTGGCGAGAGGAGAATTTGGGGAGAAGGATCCGAGGATTTTAAGGATTCCCCTTACTCAGATTGCCTCATCGATTGGTGATATAAGATATGCTAACATGGTTGCCTTGGGAGCTTATCTTAAAGAAAAGAGATTTTTTTCTTTAAAAAATGTGATGGAGAAGTTAAGAAAGGTATTTAAAGATAAAAGGACTTTAAAATTAAATGAGAGAGCAGTAAGAGAAGGAATGAAATTAGCAGTTAGTAGATAGTAGTTAGTGATTATCTGTCTACTGTCCACTGTCTACTCTCTATTCCTGAGTGGAACGAAGGCAATGGTAAGAGTAAGATTCGCACCTTCACCAACTGGATACTTGCATATTGGAGGAGCAAGGACCGCTCTATTCAATTGGCTCTTTGCTAAGAAAAATCAAGGAAAGTTCATCTTGAGGGTTGAAGATACAGATAAGAAGAGATCTAAGAAAAAGTATTTAGATGAGATCTTAGATTCTTTGAGATGGTTAGGCTTAGATTACGATGAGATATACTTTCAGAGCCAACGGATGGAGATCTATAGAGAATTTGCCGAGAAATTGTTGGTTGAGAATAAGGCATACCAGGAGAACAAAGCAATTGTATTTAAGGTCCCTACTAAAAGAATAAACATAGAAGATCTTAATCGGGGAGTTATGGAGTTCGATAGTTCCTTTATCAAAGATCAGGTCTTAATAAAATCTGATGGAACTCCCACCTACAATTTTGCCTGTGTAATAGATGATAGATTGTTGGAGATTTCCCATGTAATTAGAGGAGATGACCATATATCTAATACACCTAAACAGATTTTATTATATGAGGCATTTGGTTTTAAGATTCCTGAATTCTGCCATATTCCTTTAATCTTAGCTAAAGAAGGAGGAAGGCTTTCAAAGAGAAAGGGAGCGGTTGCTCTATCAGATTACAGAAAAAAAGGTTATTTAGCAGAGGCAATTGTGAATTATCTTCTTCTTTTAGGTTGGTCACCAGGTGAAGATAGAGAGATAATCACTCTGGATGAAGCAATCAAAAATTTTCTCTTAGAGAGAGTAAATAAGACTCCAGCAATATTTGATTTAGATAAACTCAACTGGATAAACAGCCAGTACATAAAGATAACAGATGATGAGAGGCTGACGGATTTGGTCTTACCTCTGCTCAAATACAAAATAGATAGAGAATATTTAAAATCTGTAGTAAAATTATTTAAGATGAGGTTGACTACATTGAAGGATTTTACTTTGTGGGGTGATTATTTTTTCAAGAAGAGAATAAAGATAGAGCCTGAGGCAAAAGAGAGATATCTTTCTGAAGATCTATCTTATGAGTTCAGTAGATTAATTGAAAGATTTGAGGAACCGAGTTCTTTTGATCCAGAGACTGTAGAGATAACTTTCAGGGGATTAACAGAAGAATTAGGTATTGAGAGCCGCCAACTTATCCATCCAGTAAGGGTTGCTTTAACTGGAAGGACGATTGGCCCTGGTCTATTTGAAATAATCTCTGTTTTGGGGAAGGAGAGAGTAATTGAAAGATTGAGGAGGTTTGTAAAATGAGGTTACAGATTATTATCTTGGTTTTTGGTTGCTTGTTACTTACTCTTTTTGGTGGCTGTGAGACGGTAAAGGGCATCCAGCGCGACCTGAAGAACACAAAAGATAATATAATTGAGATAGATCAGTGGTTTAGAGAACACGCCTGGTAATAATTGCCCTGTCGTCTAACTGGTAGGACACAAGGCTCTGGACCTTGGTATCCTGGTTCGAATCCAGGCGGGGCAGCCGGTCTCTCTATAGCGCGGGTGGTGGAATTGGCATACACACAAGGCTGAGGACCTTGGCTCTTGGAGAGCGTACGGGTTCAAGTCCCGTCCCGCGCATTTTGAGAGATAAAGAAATTATTTCTTCTTTAGGAGAAAAGGATTAGATTTAGGATGAGAAAAACCAGATTTATCTTCCAGAAAACTGGGCTATAATCTTTGGATATTTGAGAGGATGCAGATTAGTTTATCTTCTTTTATCCTTTATATAATTAGAACCTTCTTTCTGCTTAGCATAGGCCTTTAATTCTGCACCGATTTCACCAATCTCTGCTAGATGTGATATCTTTCGATGTAAATTCGTTACTACTCCTATAGATACAGATAGAAGAGGAGTTTTAGTCTCTTTGCCTTTTCTGTCTTTAGCAATAATGAAACCTCTATTCATATCTTCTTCATTATAAAAACTTGGCATAACTCTATCAAAATCAATTATGATTTTATTACAGATTCTATCTACAACGTCCGGGGTTGTTATATAGACGAAGTCATCTCCACCGATATGACCAATAAAATCGTTTGAGCTTCCAACCCCTTCTCTCACTTTAATTAGAATCCGCGCTGTCTCCCTAATTACTTCATCTCCATGTTCAAATCCGCACTTGTCGTTGTAAGCTTTGAATTTATCTAAGTCTAAGTAGCAGACAGCAAATAACTCGTTTTTCTCTAAGCGGTTTGATAGCTCATTCAGTATTGAGACATTTCCAGGTAATCTTGTGAGAGGGTTTGCCTCTAAATCCCGCTCAGTCCTCCTCAAGATCATCCTTATCCGTGCTAAGAGTTCTTTTGGTTCAAATGGCTTCACAATATAATCATCTGCACCTGCATCTAAACCCTCAACTTTATCGATGATATCTCCTTTTGCGGTAAGCATGATTATGGGTAGATGCTGAAGTAAAAGATCCTTCTTTATTTGACGACAGACCTCTCTTCCGTCAGGAGGAGGGATTTTATAGTCTAAGATTACCAAATCAGGTGCTTTTGTCTTTATAAGTCTTAGGGTTGTTTCTCCATCTTGAGCTTCTGTGATCTCGTAATCTTCTTCAGATAAAGTTAACTTTAAGATGTCCAATATATCTGGATCATCATCAACGATTAGAATCTTTTGTTTCCTCATCTTTCGGTAAAGTAAAGCTGAATTTAGAACCTTCTCCTATCTTTGATTCTATCCAGATTTTTCCTTTATGTGCCTCGATGATAGATTTTACTAAAGATAATCCTAAACCGGTTCCTTTTATCTTTTGATTTATAGGATTATCTACTCGATAGAATTCATCAAAGATGAAGGAGAGATCTTTTTCTGAGATTCCGATACCTGTATCTGAAATATCTACTTGGACAACATTATCTTTCTCTTTTGCTTCAATGGTGATCCTACTGTTCTCAGGAGTAAATTTTAAGGCATTTCCTATAATGTTGATAAAAACTCTGTTGATCTGAGCTCGGTCCACGAAGACAGAAATTTCTCTTTCAATATTTAGCTCTATCTTTATATTTTTTTCTTTAATTTGAGGAGATAGAAGTTCTAATATATCTGAAACAATTAAGTCTAATTTCTGACAGATAAACTCAAATTTTATCTTGCCTGTCTCGATACGAGAGAGATCTAAGAGATCATTTATTAATCCGACCAACTCATCACAGTGTCGGTTCATCCTTTCTAATCTCTCTTTGACTTCTTTGGGTAGCCCCCCAAGTTTTTCACTTAAAAGGATAGAAGTATAACCTTTTATTGAAGTTAAAGGCGTCCTTAATTCATGTGATACTGCTGAGACAAAGTCTGTTTTCCTTCTACTTATCTTTTTTATCTCTTCTAAAGCATAAGATAATTCTCTTGTTCTTTCTTCTATTTTTCTTTCTAATTCCTGATGGCTTCTGTAGGTTTCTTCAAATAATTTTGCATTTTCTAAAGCTTGAGAGATAGAATTTGTTAAGATTAAGACTAATTCCTCATCACCCTCTGTAATTAGAGATGACTCTGTTTCACTTCCTAAGAAGGCTAAGCCACAGAGGCCTTCCTTGGTGATTAAGAGTGAAAGGATAAAGGAAGATATGCCGAATACAGAACTAATTAATTCTTTTAGTTCTGGGGCTTGGTTTTTTGCTGAAGAGATCAATTGAGGTTTATTCATCAGAGAAGGAAGAACTTTCTCATCTAAATCCTTTTTTATCTTCTCTAAACTTTCTTCTGAATAACCGTAGTTCAATTTTACTACTAATTTTTTATCTCTATCAAAGGTAAAAAAGATTGTCTTTGTAAATCCTAATTCCTCTAAGTATGATTTTTCTATCCTTTTAAATATCTCTTCTTCTTGCAAGGTTGTGCTTACAGCTTGAGAGATTTTCTGCAAGATATAGAGACCAGATATCTTTTTATCTAATTCTTCTTGGGTTTTATTTAATTCTAAGTCTGTTCTGATGATGAGCTTTGCCTGTTCATCCATCTCTTCTAAGGATTTCTCTAATTCTTTAGTTTTCTCTCTTAACTCTCTGATTTGGCTTATCTTAATTACCAGAGCACTTGCCAAACAAATAATCGAAAATAGACTTGCAGCAAGACCTAAGAGGAATAATTCTGACATCACAAACATTTTTATTCTCCTATAGCTAAAATAGTAATACTATGGTTATGGAGATAGCTTTGGCCTTTGAATTCTAGGCTCTTTAGAGGTGCTTTTTCACCATAGGCATAGAATCCTGCTAAAGGTGTATTCCCAAACACTTTTTTTATTATCTCAATTTCTCTCTCTGCCTCTCTTCCTAAAATCATTTTGCGTGAGATAGAATTGAAGATGAGAACAAGACTTACTCTTTGTATTGCTCTCTTTGCTTCTTCTGCAGCTAATCTCGCTGCTTCTAATAGGGATTCTTTTGTTCCAATCATAAGTCTTATCTTTGTATCTTTTGGTATATCTGTTTGAAAGACCAAATTTCCATCTTCAGAAGCTCTCAAAACTGATCTTAAGAGATAGTTTTTTTCTTCCTCTAAATATATGCCTATAGGATAGAGCCGGCTAATATAATCAAAGTCTCTTTTTATATCTTTACCAAAATACTCTTCATAAAGACTCACCGCTGGTCTTTTATCTATCGTTTTTATTACATTTGCTTCTGCCTCTGTAATTATTCTTGATTTACCCAGAGGTCTAAAGCCGTGTCTGAGACTTATACTATATTCCATATATTCCATCTTTTTTGAAACTAAAAGACCGACGATAGAATCGGAAAGTAGGTTTTCGTCGAAATATTGGAATGTCTTTTGAGATTTTAAATTACCGGAGGCAACCCCGCCGACTAAAGGAAAGCTCTTTCCCAATCTGGACTGCATTCCCAAAAGAATTTCAGATTGCCTTTCTAAGAGACCATCAGAGAAGATAAGAGAGAATTGTCTTTGAGCGATATCTTTTCTTTTTAGAAAACTAATACTTAATTCCTCTCCTGCCTGCCGGAGTCCTTTTTTACTCACTTCTGAGACATAACTGGTAGAAAGGATATTATTTTTAGAGGAGATTAAAATTACTAAGACAGCTTCTCTTTCTATTTTAAGACCGCTTATGGGTGATGAAGCAGTACAGCCAATGATAGATACTTTACCAATCATATCTCTTATTCCTCTTAGCAAAGAAGAAGAAGCTAAGTTTATAGAGCTAAAAATAATAGCTAAGTCTATCTTTTCTTTGGGTATTTTTTTTCTGGCAATCTCTGCTGCCTCTCTGCCAGCTAAATAGGGGTCTTCATTTTTACTTAAGCCGATTCCTGCAATCATCAATTAAATTTTATCTTAAAAATTGGTTGCATTCAATACAATATTTTATTAAAATTATATTGAGAGGGTGGCCCCATCGTCTAGCCTGGTTTAGGACGAATGGTTCTCAGCCATTAAACACCGGTTCAAATCCGGTTGGGGCTAAAAAATTTCTTGCTTTATAGAGAAATTTGTGTTTAAATTTTAATTGGAGGTGAAATGATGAAAAGAGAGATATTCATTTTTATTCTTTGTTCTTTGCTTCTTGTCTATGGTTGCGAAAAGATCCCTTTCTTTGGGAAAGAGAAACCAAAACCAGAAGTTCAACCGCCAATCGTTAGAGGTACAGTTATTGCAAAGGTAGATGATCTACTCATCACTTTAGAAGAGTTAAATTTACATCTCGATGTCTTTAATGCGAGTATAGATTTAAGAGAGGATTTATCTGCTGAAGAGAAGAAGGTAGCAAAGATAGATACTCACGAGAAGAAAGTTAGTTATGTAAAGGAGATTTTGATCCGCCAAAGAGTCCTTTATCAGGCAGCCCTAGACAGAGGATTAGACCATAAAGAGGAGATTGTTGAGATATTAGAGAGAGATAAGATTGCTATTCTGGCTAGAGAGATGCAGAATGAGATTATCAAGAACATAGATGTAAGCTCTACAGAAATAGAACAGGTTTATGAGGAGAGCAAGGAGTTATTTAAGGAGCCTGAAATACGTAGGATACGAGAAATTGTTACTAAGACAGAAGAGGAAGCAAGAGAAGTACTTATAGAATTATATCAAGGGACTGATTTTACTCTATTAGCTAAAACTCGTTCTATTGCAAACTCTGCCGAAGCAGGAGGAAGTTTAGGAGAGATAAAAAAAGGGGATAGAGGAGAAGAGTTTTTTGCTTTTGATGAAATAGCCTTTTCCCCAACCTTATTAAAGGATTCTATTGCTGGCCCATTTAAAGGGCCGGAGGGTTATTATATCATCAAAGTAGAGGAGATAAAGGAGGGTAAGCAGGTTTCGTTGACTGACGCATGGGAGATGATAAAGGGCCTATTGTTGAGGAACAAACAGAAGGAAGAATTGGATAGATTTTATTCTCGGTTATTGCAGAGTGGTAAAATTCGAGTAGATATTTACGAGAAGGAAATAAAGTGATACGAAAGAAACTCCCTTTAATTATTGGGATTATTTTGGGGATAGCTGCAATATTTTTAATTCGCCAATACATTCAGCAAGAGCGTATCCGGCTCATGCGCGCAGCACAACGGAAATCAGCTGAAACCCAGAAGGATTTAGTCTCAGTAGTTGTAGCCAAAACAGAGATTCCTCCAGGAGCAATTATTGAGGCGAGAAGCTTAGATATGCAATTGGTTCCTGTTTCTGCTTTTCACCCAGAAACAGCAAGATCTTTGGAAAGGGTGATTGGAATGATGGCAGTGCTTCCTATTTCCAAAGGTGAACAGATTCTTCTCTCGAAGCTTACATCCGCTGGAAGGGTAATCTCCTTAGCAGTAACTACACCTGTAGGAAAAAGAGCGATTACAGTTCCAATAGATAATATTTCTTCTGTAGGTGGAATGGTTAGGCCTGGAGATTATGTAGATATAATGGGAGTGATAGATGTTCCAGCTATCCGAGAGGGAAAACAGGTTACTCAAATGACAATCATACCTTTATTTCAGAATGTCTTAGTTTTAGCTATGGGTTCACAGTTGATAGGAGATTCTCCTCCTTCGGTAGGGAGAGGAGAGGTCTCTAGAGAGACACCTGCTCAAGTACCTCCCACTGTAACGCTAGCTTTATCTCCTCAGGGGGCAAGTTTACTTGCCTTTATCTCTGAACAAGGAAAGATCAGACTTATTCTGCGTTCTCCTGTAGAAGATTCACAGATCCAACCCATGCCACTAGCAAGCTGGGATACACTATTTCAATACCTCTATCCTGAAATGGTAGAAAGAGAGAGGCCAGTGGAAGAAGCTCCTAAAGAAAAACTTAGAGAAATTGAGATTTACCGTGGATTAAAAAGAGAGACCCTGCCTTTGGAAAAATGAGATTACAGATTACACAGGTTATTCTTGTTATCTGCTGTCTGATGGGTGGTACTTTTGTTCTTTGTGAGGAAGTTGAGGAGATGTTTCTAATTGCAGATCAAATAAAGACTATCTCTTGTCTTTCTCCTACAAGGGTAGTCATTTCTAAACCAGAAATTTGTGATGTAATTTCGGTTTCTGAGACCGAAATAGTTCTCTCTCCGAAATCAGCAGGTGTAACGACCTTCTTTTTTTGGGATAAACTTGGAGAGCATGCATTTAAAATTCGGGTAGTCCCTGAGGATTTAAAAGAGATAAAGAGACGAATAGATTCTTTCTTAGAAGAGATGGGTTTAAAGAAGGTCTACACAAAGATAAGTGAAATCGAAGGCAGGGTTCTTTTGTTAGGAGAGGTAAAGACATGTAAAGATAAAGAGTTACTCGATACTACCCTAGGAGCATTAAAGGCTCACACCATAGATCTTATCAAGATAAAGGAAAGAGCTTTGGTAGAGATTGATGTTCAGGTATTAGAATTAACTGAAGAGGCAGCTAAGAAATTAGGTTTTACTTGGCCTGGTTCATTGACTATTGGCGAGACAACAGAGCCTATTAAGGAAGGATGTGTAGGGCATCCTTCAGGACGATGGGATAAGTTATGGAGAATAACCCCTTGGTCGAGATCTAAGTTCTTTTTAACTTTAAAAGCTTTAATTAGTGAAGGTAAAGCTCGAGTACTATCTCGACCAAAACTAGTTACTTTAAGTGGAAAAGAGGCAAAGCTGACAGTAGGCGGAGAAGTTCCGATAGTTGTCATCAGTGCCGGTGTAGGCGCAGCTAGTGTGGAGTATAAAGAATATGGTATCGTTCTGAATATAAAGCCTATAGTTGAGGAGAAAGATAAGATTTATCTTGCCATCAAGACAGAGGTAAGTGATATAGAAGATTACATTAAAGAGGCATACTACTTAGTCTATCCTTTTACAAAGCGCATTGCTGAGACAGAATTGTATGTAGAGGATGGTCAGACATTATACATTGGAGGTTTGATTGCACAGAAGACAAAAGAGAGTTTGAGTAAAGTTCCTTGGTTGGCTGAGGTTCCCATTTTAGGGGCATTCTTTAGGAGTAGGAGCACTACTAGAGGAAAGGACCTAGAATTATTTATCACTTTAACTCCTACTATTGTCTCAGGCAGAGAAGAGGTTGTAGAAGAGGCGGCTTTAAGACCTGAGGAGCTACCCGAAATAATTTCTCCTATTTATGAATCTATACCTCATCCTTTAAGGGGTTATGTATATACTCTAAAGAAAAAAATCCTATACGCTGTAACTTATCCAAAATTAGCAAGAGAAGCGGGATTTGAAGGTATTGTAAAGTTAAGTCTTCATATCCTTTCTGATGGTAGGCTTCAAGAGGTGTTAGTAAAAGAGTCTTCTGGGTACAGGGTTTTAGATGATGCTGCGTGTGAGGCGGCAAAGAAGATTTCTCCTTCCCCAGAATTTCCTCCCCAGACAGATTTAAAAGAACTTTGGATAGATATTCCAATTGTATTTCGCCAGGATTAAATGGCAAGGGTGATCTCTGTATTCAGTACAAAAGGCGGAACGGGTAAAACTCTAATTGCAACAAATCTAGGTGTAAGTTTAGTTAAAGAGAATAAAAAGATACTACTCTTGGATTTAGATTTACAAGCTATAGGAGATATGGCCAAGATGCTAAATTTACATCCTGAAAAGTCTTTAGTGAATATTTTACCCTTCAGAGATTTTTCTTATAAAGATATAGTCATTTCTCATAATTGTGGAGTAGATTTTCTTTCTTTTGTCTTAAGGCCACGGCAGTCGCCACATATAAAGCCTGAATTCATCAAAGAGATATTATCTTTTGTAAGTAGAGATTATGAGTTTATCATCTGTGATTGTGGTCGAGCATTTACAGAGATCCAGCTTACTTGTTTCAATTACTCTAATTTGATTTTTTTAGTAGTCACTCCAGATACTTTATCAATCTATCAGACGAAATGGACAATAGACACATTGCAATCTTTGAATTTTCCTTTAAAGATGATCAAGGTCATCTTAAATCGTTCTGAGAGTTTAGGAGCAATTACTTGGCAGGAAGTAAGAGCGGTCTTACCTTGTGAGATTATAGCCAGAGTTCACTCTGAGGGTAGAATCGTTGGTTTCTCTGTTAACCGAGGGATACCCGTGGTCTTAGATTCTCCACGTTCCAAAGTGAGTGAGGCGATTAAAAAATTAGCTGAAGATTTATGTAAAAGGCCTGAGATATTTGTAGGTAGTGTTGAACTTCAAAAACGTCTAAAATCTGAGGCTGTAAGTTTAGAGAGGGAAGGAGAGTTTTGGCAGAGGTTTGCACTTACTGAAAAAGTGGAAGAACTGGAGATATTTGGAAGAAGAGATGAGTTGATCGAATTGAAGAGACGTGTCCACGAAAAGTTGATTGGAAAATTAAATCTTAAGAAACTAGATCTGAAGCTGATGGCTGAGCCAAAAAAATTTGCTGAGTTAAAGGAGAAGGTTGTGGGAATAATTTCCGATCTTTTAACTGAGGAAACAGGTGAATTTATTTCTTCTTTGGAAGTACGCCAACATTTAGTAAAAGATCTTGTTGATGAAGCACTGGGCTTAGGGCCATTGGAGGATTTGTTGGCTGATCCTGAGATTACAGACATTATGGTTAACAACAAAGATGAAGTCTACATTGAAAGAGGTGGTAAGATTGAATTGACGACCAAAAAATTTATCTCCAATGAACAAGTAAGAACGATCATTGAGAGAATAATTGCACCTATTGGAAGAAGAATCGATGAATCTGTTCCAATGGTCGATGCTCGACTTCCTGATGGTTCGCGGGTTAATGCAATTATTCCTCCTTTATCTTTGACTGGCCCAACTTTGACTATTAGAAAATTTAGAAAAGAGAGACTTAAGATCCAAGACCTCCAGAATTTCAAGACTTTAGATGAGAAGATGGCTGAATTTTTAAGGGCCTGTGTTATTTCAAGAAAGAATATAGTCGTTTCAGGTGGAACTGGTTCAGGAAAGACATCTGTCTTAAATGTCCTATCTTCCTTTATTCCTAACCGAGAAAGAATCGTTACTATCGAAGATGCAGCAGAATTGAAATTGGATCAGGAGCATTGGGTGAGATTAGAATCGCGTCCACCAAATATTGAAGGAAGAGGTACAGTTACAATAAGGGATTTATTCAGAAATACATTGAGGATGAGACCGGATCGAATCATTATTGGTGAGTGTCGGAGTGCTGAGACTTTGGATATGCTTCAAGCGATGAATACCGGTCATGATGGTTCAATGACAACAGTCCATGCAAATTCTACCCATGATGTCTTGAGCCGACTTGATTCTATGATTTTAATGGCGGGAACAGAACTCCCCATAAGGGCAATTCGAGAGATGATTGCCTCAGCTATTGATCTAATCGTTCATACTGCTAGATTGCCTGATGGCTCACGTAAAATCATTCAGATTACTGAAGTCACAGAAATGTTAGATGAGATACACATCGGCTTAAAAGATATCTTTGTATTCAAACAATTTGGAATAGATGATAAAGGAAATGTTTTAGGAGATTTTTTTGCCACAAGTTATATTCCCTCCTTCTTAGAAGATATCAGAGTTAGAGGAATTCCTCTTTCTGAAGAGATTTTTAAAGCATAAATCTTCTACATCAACACCATTACAGCATTTGCCAGACTTCAAATGAGACAAACAAGCTTCGAATGAGACAAACAATCAGACTTAAAAGTTTCATTTGATTTAGCGGAGATGTGAATGAAGGCAATCAATATAACTAAAGATACACTCATTGCAGAAAATTTATCGATAGCAGAGACTCTTCTTAAAAGAACAGTTGGGCTATTGGGTCGTAAGGAATTTAAAAAAGGAGAGGCTCTACTTATTAAACCCTGTCAGCAGATACATACATTCTTTATGCGTTTTTCTATAGATCTTCTATTTTTAGATAAGAAGAATCGGATTATTAAAGTGATTAAGAATTTTTCACCCTGGAGAATCTCAGGAATTTATCTTAAAGCAAAATCTTGCTTGGAATTACCTTCCGGAACAATCGAATCTACCTTTACTCAAGAAGGAGACAAAATTCTCATTTCTTCTTGACTTTTCTCTCTTTTTGATTATACTTAATTTGTATTTAAAAATGTCCATTCTGAATTTATGATATTCCTTGAGATGGGTGTAACTTATAAATTCTTACCAAAAATAGAGAAATTCATCCTAAAAAAGAAGAAGGATCAACCTCGTCTAAGTTGCCGGAAGCTCTCTCACTTAGTGAGAGCAAAGTTTGGGATAAGCTTGGGAAAATCTCGCATAAGTTGGTTCTTAAAGAAAGAAGGAATAAGTTCTCCGGTAGGTAGAAAGAGAAAGAGGCCTTATACTAAAAGAATTTTACCTTATAAAGGCTTAGGAAATTTCTTTTTAAAATGTGCAGATCTCAGTTTAAAAGGAATATCTTCACTTATAGATCCTATTAGAGAGAGATTTCCTAAATTTAGTCCTCTTAGTATTCAGGCGAGGAACGAAACTCTTTTATATCTTAGGCTACTAGAGGTTAAAAGTTCAGAGGAGATGAAGAAAATAAGTAGAATTCCGGAATCGATCTCTAAGATCTTGGAAAAGAATTATAAATCCTCGACTCTTATTTCTTATCTTAATAAATTAGAAGGAGTTAAGGTATTAAACCTGGAATTTTTCAATAGATTCGTCTCTTCTTTAGAAGAAGGATTGTATCTTGAATTTCTTTTATCTGGCGGAGATGTATTCTATCTTGATGCCCAGATACACTCAGTTTGGTCAAAACCCAATGTACCTTTTGATCTTTCTTTGGGGATAAATAAGATAAAAGAATATTTAAATGAGAGTTTTCTTAAAGATAATCAACCTCTGATCTTACAGGGAGTTAGTGGATTCGATACTCCTACAAAGGAATTCTTCTTTTTTTTAAGAGCTATGGAGAAAGATGTGAAGATAAAGAAGATTTCTCTTTATTCAGAGGCAACAAAATTATTGAATTTTGAACCTATAGAGGTTAAAAAGAGATATTTCACCATAGGTCTTTGGCCTTGGCAGTATAGGAACTTCAGGACAATCCGCCAATTACCTAAAGTTAGAGATATTTTAACTCCTTTTGGAGAGAGATTCCAGGTTACAGAAATAGAGATAGAGTTAAGAGAACCCAAATTAAATCAAAGGGTTAGGTTAAGAGGAGGAATTTTGAGGTCTGAAGAGAAGATAAGGATAATTATTCTTACAAATCTCTTAGATTCGGCTCTTGAAGAGATAGTTTTAGATTACGTAGAGAGATGGCCAAATTTGGAAGAGGGTCTGGAAGATTTTTCTAAAAAGATAGAGTTTTTTACCCATAAGGAGGCTAAAAGAATAAGCCTTCCTAAATCAGAATTTTCACCCGTTTTAAAATTAGGAGAGATCTTTGGTTTTTGGCTGGAGAATCTAAATCATTACTGTCAGAAGCATTTCTTTCCTTTAGATTATAGGGAGTTTAGCCTTTCAGAGTTAAGAGAGAGATTCTATAATCTTGAAGGGAGGATAGAGAGGAGAAAAGGCTTTATCTTTGTAAGACTTACTCCTCCTAAAGACTATCCTTATCTATCAGATCTTGCCTATGCATGTAGACGGGTGAATGAATTGGACATTACCACACCAAAAGGAGAGAGAATTTACTTTGAGTTACAATTACCTTAAGAACTACATACTGAAGAACCATTGAAGTGAGATTGAAGAAAGCGCTTGCAAAAATTCTTTCTAACCCCCTTGACAACTTAAAATTTTTATGGTATATTTTAATTGCAATCTTGACAGCGAAAGGGCAAAGAGCCTTTAAGGAGGTAAAGGCTCTGCGCAAAGCCACGGGACGAAGCCAACGTCTAATTTGGCATTTATAATTTTTTGGAAGGGCCAGACAGAGGCAGAGTATAGCCGGGTTGCCGAAAGTCAAAAGAACTTTTAAGCAACCCGGCATTTTATTTGGAGTCCTTTATGAAGAACTTAAAAAAAGATCAAAAAGCTCAGCAGATGGTAGAATTCGTACTTCTGATAGCAATCTCTATTATTGCTCTATTGGGTTTTAATTTTGTGATACGGGCGAGGGACAATGCTTTTAGGAGCCACTTTGACACTGCACGGTTTTTCATTGGAGGTCAATATTAGTTATGAGACTGAAAAGAGCACAGAGTATCGTTGAATTTGTGATGCTCTTTATGATTGTAGCAGCAGCAATCGCTATTGTACATAGGTATGTGTACCGCTCGGTAAATGCCCGTTTGAAGCAGATTCAGGAGGAATTGAGTTACCGGCGTGAATAATTTAAAAAGTTTAGAAAGGAGGTGAAAAGATGGAGAAAAGAAGATTTAGGAGAGGTCAAAGTATCTTGGAATATACTCTACTTTTGGGAGCAATAATTGCGGTGATTGTGGCAGTTTTATTGAGTGATGGTGGAATAAGAGATAGGATTAGAGGTGTGTATGATAGAACTGGTCAAGCACTTCAAGATACTACCACTGATTTAACCGGAGGAATATTTAGGCAATAAGTTAAGGAGGTGAGAAAGATGTTTCTAAGAAGAAGAGGACAATCGACTGCTGAATATGCCATTGCCTTGGGTTTGGTAGTGGCAGTTGCTGCAGGAATATTACAGGTAGCATTAAAAGGTGGGATTAGAGACAGGAATAGGCAGGCAGTGAATTATCTTCTCTCTGCAGGTCAAGATGTTCCTGAGTTTAACAACGCACAAGATCGCAATCCACTTCTTTTCAGTGAAGAGTTTCGTTCTACCACGATTGATAGGGGTACCTACATAGATGAACGGTTGATGGAGAGAGGTGGAGCAGAGAGAGCACGTCGGCGCCAACAAGCTGACACTACTTCTATAACTATTGAGAAGATTAACCCTAACTAATACTTTAGTATGGTAAAAGCTTGAGATGAGGCTCAAAAATCAAGTTTTTAAGGAGGTGAAAAGAGATGTTCTATAAAGCCAAAAAAGGTCAGTCGATCTTAGAGTATGGGATTTTGTTGGGAGTAATAATTGCTGCAGTCTTGATCATGCAGGTCTTTATTAAGAGGCATTTTAGTGGAGGCTTAAAAGAATCTGCTGAGAGGATGGGTTCAGAGATGTTCTCTGCCAGCGATACCACCATCCATCAAAGTACAACACTCATAGAGGATCAAAGAGTCACAGAGGAATCAGGTACTACTGCTGCGATTACTCCATTTCTTCCACAAGGTATGCAAACAATTGGTACAGTTGAGAGAGGTGCTTATTCTTTTGCAGAACGTACGGGTCGAACAGAGAGTGATGAACGAAAAAGAACGAGTGCAGCTACTCGAGAAGGATTTAGATGGGATGACTATGATACTACACTGGTAGATAATTTCGAATCAAATAACCTCAATTTCGACTAATGAGCTTTGGTTCTAATTAAGATGTATTCTAAAAAGGCTCAAAGTATATTAGAGTATGCGGTTTTCCTCTGTATGATTTTGATTTCTTTGGTGAGTATGCAGGTGTTTATAAGGAGATGCTATCAAGGCAGGTTAAAGCAACAGGCAGAGACACTTGGTTCGCAGTACTCAATTGGGCATACGAGTTCTTTCACCATAACCAGCACGAGAACTATTACCGATACTTATACAGGAGGAAAGACTCCTTGGGGTGTCAATATTCCAGAGGGAATGACAGTAAGCTATAGTGCTGTTCGAACATCTCTTGATCGAGAAGAGAAGACAGGTGACTTTGATAAAGATAAAGATAAAGAGGTAGAGTGAAGAAAAGAAGAGCAGATACACTATTAGAATGGACAGTCATCTTTACCTTGCTTTTAGGGGTCTTAGCAGTTACCGGCCAGTTCATAAAAGGAGCTTTGCGAGGTAAAGGAACAGCTTTTGCTAAGTATATGCTTTGGGGAGATCAACAACCAAAATATAAGGTTGGTGAGATTACTTTTAGGCAGAGGGCTAAAAGTTTACAAGAACAAAATACAGTCTTAAACCAACCTATCCATGGAATAGAAGAGACTATCTTATGCCCAGGAAAGAATTATTCTCGAGAGAATAAGGTTGTAGCGAGCGTAGAAGGAGGTTCAGCAGCATTATTAAAGACATTCGATATTGATAAGGAATTTGATGAGTATGATAAGAAGGAGCTGTTAGAATGAAGCAATTGCAGTTTAAAAAAAGACAGATTGGCCAAGCAATGGTTGAATTGGCAATATTAGGGAGTTTAATCTTATTGATCCTGAGCGCACTTTTGACCTATGGCCAGCGTCTAACTGCACAACAACAGATAAAGATGGAGGCATTTCGTAAGGCTCTGACCAGGGCATATCAAAGGAATAGCTCAGTCTCCTATACCTTAAAGAGAGATACAAGGTTTTCAAATCTACTTGGTGGATATAGAGAAGGCCAACATTCAGGTCTTGGTGCTTCGGCAAGTGTGATGTGGGTAAAAGGAACACCCGGTCTTCAGGGAACCAAGGGAGATAATAGTTTTGCTTTTTACGAAATAAATGATGTAATGATTGGAGATCTCAACGAAGGATTACCACGCTATTCTAAGACAGTTTATACTCGTACGGGAAGTAGGGAAGAAATAAAGGCTCCGGTAAGTATTTGGAAAGAGGATGTAGAAAAGCACACTACATACTCTACTCAAAGTAAAAGGAAAGAAGAAAAGGAGAAAGAAAAAGAGCCACAGATTATAAATACAGCAGTAGCAGATTTAAAAGAGACGATTAAGACTCGGCTCTATACGCGTTTTGATAAGAGTGAGACTGATCCAAATAAACCACGTATTCCTCCTAGTTATGTCTATGAAGGTCAAAGTTATGGGGACCAAACCATTGTTTTTTATCCACCCATCTACCAAGGAGCATATGAGCAAGGAGCATATGAGAATAAGATTAACCGTATAGAGTATCGTCAAGGTTCAGGAGAGAATATTCATTATGAAAGGACTTGGAAAACCTCACCAGAATAATTTAGGTAGTCAATCGATCTTAGAGTTTATCCTTGCATTCACTGCAATTGCTGCCTTTGTAGTGGGAATAACGCGGATTTGGGTCTGGTTTGATGCCAATTACGCAGGCTTACAGTTGGCTTATCAAAAAGGCAGACTCTATGCCGGCCAACCCAAAGACCCTTATAATCGTCCCTTAAATATTGGAGGAAGCCAAGATTGTCCAGATTGCAAATACGAGCCTTTAGATTTAACTGAGGAATGGGTCTTTGCAGGATTATCCACATCTACTATTTCGGCAAGTAAAGAATCAACTTCTGAAGAGATGCAACCAGGTGAGCAAGATTGTGCAAAGCGAATCAAACCCATTGTAGATTTATGGAAGAAGAAGAGTGAAGACTTAAAGAAACAGGCAGGAGAGTCGAGAAAACAGGCAGAAGAATTAGAAACCGAAGCAAAGAGGTTAGAAACCGAGGCAGGAAGATTAGAAGATGAGGCACAAAATTTGGAAGCTGAAGCAAGAAGATTGGAGACTGAGGCAGATAATTCCAATGATAGAGATAGAAGGAGATTTCTGAGAGAGCAAGCCAGACAACTAAGGCGGAGAGCTGGGGAATTGAGGCGAAGAGCTAGAGAATTAAGACAAGGGGCTATAAAGTTAAGAGATGCAGCACGCACATTAATAAATCAATCTCTGGGATTAGAGGGAAATGCTTTGCAGTTGGAGAAGAAAGGTAATTGTTTAAATAGATGTTGTAACTTACCAACTGAGGGAAAACAGCAGAGTTGTATAGAGAAATGCGAGACCTTAAAATAAAAGAAGATGTTTATTAAATTCTCACAAAACAAGACCAAGTACAGAAAAGGCCAGATCCTCCCTTTTTTGATTGCTATGCTCTGTGTAGTGATTATTCTAACGATGATTACCGTAAATCTTGGCCAGATTGGAGTATTCAGAACCGATGCCTCTAATGCTGCTGATGCAGGAGCACTGGCAGGAGTAAGTGTTCTGAGTGGCGCACTTTTGGGTTTAGGATTAAAGAGTGATGCAATGACTGGATATGCAATAGAATCACTAATCGCAATAATTATCTTAGTTATTTTAGTGGTAAAAATTCCGATAGCGATCGCTAAGTATATTGCTTTTATCGTTAAACAATACGTTACTTTTTTCCAGGCTTTAGGTGAGTCGAGGTTAGCTTGGACAAATGCCAAACAGACCGCCATCACTTATGCTTTCAATAATGCAGGCGTAGATGAACCAAGACCAACCTTTGCCCGGTTTTTAGAAGATGCCTACGGGATTAAAGATTACAAGCATCTTTCCTCATCTCAGATCACCGGCTACTATGATGAATATCTAAAAGGAGAGTCAAAAAATAGCCTAAAATATGCTCGGAGTGGTTTTGCGAAGTTTATGGAAGACGACAAAAAAGGATATTGGAGGGATAGTTTCGGGAGGGTCCATCCAGGGAGTACGAGCAGGGCTATAATTACCCATGGCTATGGTTGGGAGCAGATGCCAGATAGCGAAAGGTTTTATTTTAGTTATTGTAATCCTGGAAATAAATGGATGGGTAAATGTAATCTTAAGCCAAATGCTTCGAATTACAAGGATTATGAGAACTATGTAGAAGTAGAGATTAGAGGTGCTTCTGGGTATCCTCTGATATTAGAATCAATCTTTACTGAACTCGCTGGATGTATTATGAACTGGGTTGAGGAGAATATAAAAGAAATTCCCTTTCCTTTTAATTTGGTGGCGGGGTTACTTGGGTGGATATTGGGATTAATTTTATGGATCATTGGTGTACTTTTTCCTACACATTTGAGCATGGGAAATGGTGGAGATGAGGATATGGACAGATTTACTACTGAAAATCATCTTCAGGTTGCGGTCCGTCGGGGTAAAAAAGATCAGAACTTAGGGCTTTGGACCTTTCAATATGGAGGAGCAGTCCAAGCTCAAGCGTCCGCCCATGCATATAGAGAAAATCCCTCTAGGACTATCGAGCAGGTAATTATTTCTCTTGATTGTGGTAGGTTTAAACAGATAGCAGATTCTGGAGATGGGAGTTATTACAGAGATATGAGTAAATGGGGTAATACAGAGAGACATCTTTTTGAGACTAAGTTGGTGGGTACGGATTGATGAAAAGATGATGACAAATAGATTTTATTCATTATTTTTACCAAGATCAATGGTCATTCTGGCTATTGTTATTTTCTTATCCACTGGACTAAGTAGAGGAGAGATTGGTTTGGATTTCGAGATACCTGCTCCACCGGGAGCCAGGTTATTAGAGACAAAGCCAGTAAGTATTGGCGGTAGGAAAATATACGCATCACTTTATGAGAGTAAACAAGAATTAAAAGATATCATAGAATATTATCAGAGGTTCTTTAAGGAAAATAATTTTAAATTAGTTTTGGATGAAAAAGGAAGACCAAAGAATCGCAGACTCCTAAGATTTAAGAAGGAAGAGTTGATGGTGAGTATTGCATTTTTAGAGAAAGGAGAAAAGAGAGAGATAACCGTGGGTAAATATTTACAGCCAGAAGGCCTACCTGAGATAGATGATACACCACTTTCTTTAAAGGATTTTCCTCTTCCGCAAGAAGATGTAACTGGTAAAGACTTAAAGATAGTTCCTCGACCACCAGAGAGTGTAAGATGGATGTGTGAGGAGAAAAGATCTAGAATTACTCTTCTTTATGCGAGTTCCTTATCAGTTGAGAGGATAAGAGAGTTTTATCGACAGCAGATGTATATCCAAGGCTGGCAGATGACTGGTGAAATTCCCATTGGTGAAGCAGTAAAGGCCTACAAGCAAGCGAGTGGTAAAAAAGACTTAGGTCTCCAAATGCCCTTTAAGGATGCTGAAAATTTAGAAGAGATAATCTCAAGTGCCTATTTTTTAGAATTTAGGGGTAAAGTAGAAGGTAGAGAGGCCAAAGTTGATATTACTATATTTCCTAATTTTATAGATAAAAAATTAGGCTCAATGGTCCAGATAGAATATGGAGAATCGTAGATTAGCCCAGGCAATATTGAACTATGTGATCGTTTTCTGCGCAATAATTACTGCTTTATTTGTAATGAGCCATTATATAAGAAATAGCCTCTGTGGAAAATGGCGAGAAGCAGCTGGTGTCTTTGGCAAAGGTGAGATATACCAACCTCAATTAGATAATTAGGGAGAAGCAATGATACAGTTTTTAATCTATCTATCTACTTTCGGATGCATCTCTATCTTTAGTTATATTCTTTTAGGTAGCATAGTTCCTTTTATATTTAAGCGTTATAGCGAACTGCAGATGAGGAGAACCGAGAATATCAGTCGGAAATTAGAGGAAGATTTTATATTCCTCCAGAAGAGAAAGAAGATTCTTCTATCTCTTTCTCCACTTATCTGTATGGGATTGGGCTTTATTCTATTCAGAAATCTTCTTGGTTTAATAGGAGGGTTTTTCTGCGGAACTGCCTTTCCTGTCTTGATGGTAAATATGACGCGGCAGTTAAGGGTTAAAAGATTTCGAGGACAATTAGTAGATAGCTTAATGATCCTCTCTTCATGTTTAAAAGGAGGCCTGAGCTTCTTACAGGCAATGGAGACATTAGTTGAAGAGATGCCTTCACCTATCTCTCAAGAATTCAATCTTGTCTTAAAGGAAAATAAATTAGGGATAAGTTTAGAGGAATCTTTGAGGCGACTGAGAAGAAGGATGCCCTTGGAAGAAGTCAATCTTCTAGTAAGTTCAATCCTAGTTGCTCGAGAGACTGGAGGTGAACTCACTAGAGTATTTTCTCGGCTTACTGAGACTATCCGCAATAATATAAAGTTAAAAGAGAAGATAGGTACTTTAACTCTCCAGGGAAGACTACAAGGAATAATTATGGCAGCGCTACCCATTGTATTTACCTGCTTTATTTATCGTCAGGATCCTCGTCATTTCGACATCATGTGGCAATCTGATCTAGGTAAGATCTTAATTATTGGAGCAATTGTAGCTCAGATAGTCGGAATATACCTCATAAAGAGGATAAGTACACTTAGGGTGTAGAAGAACGATGATATATTTAATCTTTATCTTGGTAACCGGTTCAGCCTTTTTGGTGATGATTGGCTTTTTTCAGTTAAGGGAACCTCTCCCACCCCGGCTTATCATGGTAGATAGAGAAGATGTTTCTGATTCTTATCCATACTACAAGGAAGAATCTGATTCTTTTCCTTCAAAGATTTTAAAGCCCCTGACACAATCTATCTCTAATTTTCCTTATTTTAGAAATTTAACCAGACAAGCCGCAGCTTTAAGGATCAATTTGAATATAGGTAGGATGATTTTATTAAAGTTCTTTATTGCCATTTTGGCAGGAATTTTAGTCTCAGTTCTAATCTCTTCTCATTACGCCTTAATAGCGGCTATGATTGGATTCTTTCTTCCTGACTTTATTTTGGGCAATAAAATTAGGACGAAAAAATACGCAATTACTAAGGTTTTCCCTGAGACCCTAGACCTTTTAGATCTATGTATTGGTGCGGGTTTAGATTTTACTTCAGCTATTCAATGGGTGATGGAAAAGACTGAAATCAATCCTTTTATTGAGCAGTTGGGAGTAGTTTTGAAGGAGATCCGCGTGGGTAAGAATCGCAGCCAGGCGCTCAAAGAGATGGCAGAAAGGTTAAGACTTTCTGAGGTTAGTAGTTTTGTGCGCACAGCAATTCAAGCAGAGAGAATGGGTACTTCCATAGAGGAAGCACTGAGGAATCTCTCTGGAGATACCCGTGAAATGCGTTTTCAGATCGGAGAAAGATATGCAATTAAGGCTTCTCTAAAGATCCTTTTCCCTCTTCTTTTCTGTATACTTCCGGTAATTCTGATTGTAGTAGCAGGCCCAATCATTATTAAATTTACCCAAGGTGGTTTATTTCCCACAGGTACTTTTTAGGAGGTGCAAGAGAATGGCTAAATTTTGGCAGATACCTGTCCTAATATTAGTTTGTTGGGGATTAGTAGGTTGCAGAGGTCCTTCGATGAGACGCTATGATAATGAAGAGTATGGTTTTTCTTTACTTTTACCTTCTGGTTGGCAGAGAGAAGAGGGTTCTTTTGGTACGGTGATTTTGGTTAAGGCACCTGAGGAACAAGTAGGCTTCCAGACTAATATAAACCTGACTACAGGTGACCTTAGAGCAATCGAAGTCCAGATGGGAAGAAAGATCAGCTTAACTGAGGTCTACGAAGTAAACAAAGAAGCAATCTTAAGAGCTTTACCTGGAATAAAGGAGAACGTAAAAGAGGATGAGATTCTTGCTGGTAAAGACAGAGGTATGCTTTTAAGTTTTGATTGCAGATTAGGAGATTTAAATCTAAAATTTTTAGTTGGAGTTTGGATGAAGAAAGGTCGTCTCTACACTCTTAGTTGTGCCACTGAAAGAGAGAGATTTCATCAGTATCTACCTATCTTTAAAAAGACGATTAGTAGCTTAAGGCTTAAGTAGCTTTGGATTTAAAATGGGAGTTGAGACTGCAAAAATAGAAGAGAGGACTATGAAGGAGAAAGAGATTTTGGTCTTTACCTCTGCTTTTAACCGAACAAAGAAATGGCTGAGTCTAACTATAGCACTCATCTTTTTATTTAATATCTCTTCTCCTGCTTGGGCACGTCAAGGTAATTATGGTAAGACCGAATCTTGGGATGCTTTTGCTCAAGGTGCATTAGCCGGCCTAGTTACTACCATTAGCTGTGCGCTTAATCCAGTTGCCGGAGCAGTGGGTTCGGTAGCCGGAGATATCACAGGTTTGGTGATGTACTATTGTTTCTACGAGACTCACGGTAAACCAATGGAACTTTTTGGTAGCGAACTAAAACTGTTTGGCCATACAATAACTCAAGGTCAATTCTGGTCAATGGTAGCTAGTGTAGTTGCGAGTGCAGCTGCAGGGTACTTTTCAGGTAAGGATGCAGTTAAAACAACAGCTGAAACAACAGCTAACACAACCGCTAGTACAGCTAGCACAACTGCTAGTACAGCTGCTACAGCAGTAACCGCAGGAACTAGCGCTACAGCGAGTGTGATTAGTAATGTTCTTTCCTTTATCAATACTCTCTTTAAGTCAATAGTAGAATATTTAAAATTAATATGGAGAACCTTCTGGAGTTTGATTAAAAATCCACTCAATCCAGTCAAAGCGATTAAAGAGATTGGAAGTTCATTGAAGAAATTTTTCAGATCCCTGGTAGACTCATTTAAATCCACCAGAGCCGGAATCAAAGAAAAGATAGCTGAAGGAGTGAAAAAAGGTAGCACAAAGCCATTTAATAGTGTCTACGGCTATTATGGAAGTAAAGGCTTATGGCAGAGGGCAGTAGGTCATGTGGTTTTTGATGTTGCTATGGGAACAATTCGTCTATCAGCTCAGGAGGCAATAAAGAAAGAACTTGAAGAAGCAGGATGGGATGAGACAATGGCTTCTTTAGCTGCTGATGCTTTGACTTCACATGTGGTTATGCCATTCGTCTCTGCAGCATTAGGGTGTGTGGTCTGTAAGTTTTTTGGTTGGGAGTTAGCAAATAATGGAGCATGGTTGGATGGAGATGATGCAAAGACAGCTCGCCAGATAAACGAAATCGGGAACGAGGTGGTAGAGATGAAGGAGGGAGTATCGGGGGCATCCCAAGTTTCATCGGAAGAAGGACAATCAGCAGAAGGAGCACAGCCAAAAGGAGAAACACCAACAACTACAGAAGAAACACAATCTGATCAAAAAGGAGAAGAAGAAACACCGCCAACAGAAGGAGCACAGACAACCGAAGGACCCCCACCAACTAGTCAAGGACAAACCCCAGCAGGAGAGCCAGAAACTCCAACACCAACAACTCCGCCTTCAACAATAACTCTCCGAAAACTTGTCAATATTCCTGTAAAAAAAGTAGATCCAAAGACTGGAAAGATAGCAAAAAAAGAGACATCTTTATTAGAGCTTTCTAAAAATGGAGAAATCATATCTATGGAGAAAGCATCTTTGAAGGGAGAAGATGGTAAGGAATCATCGGTAACCAAAATTACTTTTAAGAATGGGGAGACAATTTATGTATCCTCTCCAGAGCTCACTTCACTTAAAATCGATTTAGCTTCGCTTCCTCAAGAGACTATAAGAACCCTTGTAAAGTATGTTAATTTATTAGACCATCTAATAATAGGATGGACAGGTGGTTCGATGACTGATCCCAAAGGTAACCGTCTAACTGGATTTAATCCTCTTATAGCAGGCCTTAAGGCAATTCAAAATCAAGGCCCTGCACCATTTATAAATGCAATCGCAAAAATTTTAGCATTACAGGCATTGGGCTATAAGACCTATTATGGTCAGGACCCAGAGAAGATTTACGAGAATCTCAAAAAAATGATCATTGCTAGAACAATAGGTGATTTTGCCGGAGGTTTGTTCGCTAATTGGGATGGTTTAGGTCGTCTTTGGGCAGGAACTGGATATGATGAGATAAGAAAAGGTAATCTGCCTGGTGGCGAAGTGATTAGTAGAATCCCTCTCAATCCTTACAGTACCCGTGGAGAAAAGACTTTTAGTCAATACTTACTATGGAATTCATTAAGATTGGCAGGTAGCGCAGTTAGTGAAATCCTTCTTGCAAAGTACTGTAAAGATCATAATATCGATTCTCCTTTAAGAGGTTTGGTGCATTTAGGGGGAAGTGTACTTACTGCAAGCCTATTGGATGCAATTTTCCGTCGCGATCCAGGAAAAGGAGAGAAGGCAGAAGAAACACTTTATCAGGTAGATGAGCAAGGAAAGAGAGTTTCTTCATCTCCTACAACAGAAGAAGAGTTAAAGAAAGAAGGTTGGGAAAAAGTTGAAGAAGAAAATAAAGATCAACCAGAAGGTCAAGATGAGAAATACGTGGAATATGAAAAAGACGGTGGAGTGCGTCGCTTCGAGCTTGTAAAAGAATATAAATATGTCGTCGGCACTGATGACTCAAGTCCTTATTATCGAATAGGAAAGCTACGCTTTGGAACAACTTACCGTCGTATTAACCCAGATGGGAGTGTAAGTATATTATCATTTACATATGAAGAATTAAAGAAGAAATATAGTGAAGGGGAATATGAATTTGAGAAGAGAGGAGATAAACTTATAACTAAGAAGAAGAAAAGTTTAGATGGAGATACAACCAAAGAAGTCATAGCTGAGTATAAAATAATTGGTCCTCTGGAAAACAGTCTAAATAGTTTAGGTAAATTTGGTATATGTCTTGGAGAGACCTCTCGGAATTATATTGTTCCTTCTGCCATCGATAGTGGATTTTTTGCTTATCCCTATTTTTCACCAGCTACAGGTTTAAATGCAAGCCAGGCCCACTGGCAGCATCAGGCAAAGTTGGCTGACTATATCTATGCAATGATGCAAGGTATAAGCCCAATCCAAATATTAGCATCTCAAATGGAGAATAATATGATCAAATATGCTTCCCAGCATTTTGGCAAATCATTCTCTGCCTCAATCCATAATATACTCTATGAGGGAGCTACGAAGCTTTTCCCTAATTTGGTAGAGAAGATAAGGAGAGAGAAGGAGCTAAGGATAGAACTAAGGAGAAAGAGAAGAGAGTTAGAAGATAAAAAAGAACAGTTAAAAGAACAATTAAAAGAAAAGGAAAAACAATTAGAAAGAAAGCGAGAAGAATTACAAATCCTTCGTGGCAAGGAAAAACTTCCCCTCTTAGAAGACCTAAATGAAAAAGATCAAGAAAGACTTCTATCTCTTCAAGTGGGATCGAAGGAAGCTATAGAGAAATGTGAGAAAGCTATAGAGAAATGTGAGAAAGCTATAGAGAAATTGGAGGGAGAGATAAAGATATTGGAAGGTGTAGAGATATCGAAGACATACGAAGCACAATTAAAAGAAAAGGAAAAACAATTAGAAAGAAAGCGAGAAGAATTACAAATCCTTCGTGGCAAGGAAAAACATCCCCTCTTAGAAGATCAAGAAAGACTACTTCAAGTGGGATCGAAGGAAGCTATAGAGAAATGTGAGAAAGCTATAGAGAAATTGGAGGGAGAGATAAAGATATTGAAAGATGTAGGGAGATTGAAGACAGAGATAGGGGGATTGGAAAAAGAATTGGAGGAATCGGAGAAGATAACTTCAAGTTTGAGGGCCAAATTTCTGAATTTAATAATTGGATTTTCTCCCGAATACGCAGCATTTATTACTGATGCTGAACGCAAAGCTTTAGATTTAAAAGAAAAACAAGAAAGAAAAGCACAATTAGAAAGAGAAGAGAAAATACAAAGCTCCTTTAATGTTAAAGGACTGAGAAAACTATGTGAAGAACTGGAAGGATTAGAGGAGAGAAAAGAGGAGCTAAAAGAGAGGCTACAAAGAGTAGAAAAAATCAAAGAAGCAATAGAAGCAATAGAGGAATATCGCAAAAAGGAGGTCCCCTCACAAGAATCAGATGATAAAGATCTGCCACCAGTAGAAGGTATAGAAGCCTCTATCGGATCCCTTAAGAAAGAACTGGCAGATGTGGAATCCCAGATACAAAAGAAAAAGATAGACATACAAAAGATGAATGAAGGGGCAGAAATTACTTTAAGGGAGACAGAATTTTCTGATCCTGGAAAAGTAAAGGAATTACAGAAACAAAAGGAGCAGTTGTTAAAGTCAATAGAATTATTGCCATTGGAGGAATCAGTAAAGAAAAAGATCAGCCGCTTAATTAAAAAGGAAGAACTCGATGTGGATTTTCAGGTGGATCCCCAAGGTGATACCAGAGGAGAGGAAAGTCATGAAGGGTTAGAATTAGGAGAATTCTCATTACAGCCGCCATCAAAAGAACCGGCTTTATCAAGAAAGATCCAGAAAGGAAGAGAACTTTATCAAAAAATACGCGAGATAGATTCTCAGATAGAAAAGATGACACCAGCTGGTTTAACCAAAGAATTACAGAGATTAGATAAGCAGAGAGCGGATTTAGAGAAGAGGATAGGAGTATTAGAGAAGAAAGGAGAACGGACCGAAGCAGAGCAGACTGAGCTTCACAATGCAATCGATAATTACAATGAACTTACTCAGCAGAGATGGGTTATCTTAGAGAGATGGTTTGAGCCAGCAAAAGAGCCAGCTAACAAAAGATTAAAGCAAAAGATTGAAGAGAAAGAGAGCGTAATCGACCAGATGAAACGTATACAGTCTTTGTCGAGGGGCTTAGGTTGGATTCCTTTTGTAGGTGACTTGGCTCAAGTTTTAGGCTCTGCTTCAATAGCTTTGCAGGAGAAAGGTTATGTTGATCTACCTGATATTATTCGTAGTGGTATCATCGACTACACGGTAGATAGAGTAATAACAGAGCAAAGATTACAGAGGGAAGATATAGATATATTTAGAAAGCTAATTGAGACTTCACCAGAGCTCTCAGATGGAGAAAAGGAAAGGAAACTTAAGGCAATAGAAGAAGGTAAGATCATTGGGATAGAGAGCGTTTATCGTCCCTCTATAGCCGGAGTGCCTCAACCCATAGAGAGATGGGGTAACTTTCCTTTAGAGATACTTGAGCTTCCCTCTGGTACTTCTAAGTTTGGAAAGATCCCTCATTTCTTTATTCAGAGAACTCGAGAGGAAATAAAGAGTGATATAAAAAGAAGAGTTGATGAGGGCGAGGTCGAAGAAGATATCATCAAAGAGCAAGAAGAATATATAATTAAACAGATAGGAGAGAATGAGTGGAAGAAGATAGCAGGAAAAGATATATATGAAAAGTTTTCTATAGCTGAAGGCAAGATTATCAAAAATTTCCGAGACGAAAGAGGAATGGAACATATTACCTGGCTTATCGAAGATGAAGGAGATAAAGAAGAAAAGAAGAAAGAGATAAAAGAGATTCTTTCCCGTCTCGAGAGGCCAACAACTTTCTATCACCCTGATTCAGGCCTACTTCAATATACTCCCGTCGATCGTTTTGGTCGGATGCTCCAAACCAGTTATTATGGGAAAGATTATACTGGCGAAGAATGGCAGACAGTCAAATTAGATAAGACTACTCAACATTATTATGGGCCTTTTGGCTATGCTGGCTCAGTAACTAAAGATTATACTGAGATAGGACTACCGCAACACTGGTTGTTAGGAGAGAAAAAGAAAATAAAGGTCTCAGCCTCAGAGACAAAGAAAGAGATTACCAGTGTCACTGTGCCAGATGTATCAAAATATGAGGAAATCAAAACTTTAGAGAAAGATTTAAAAGGAGCAAAGACTGATCCAAAGAAGATGGAATCTATCCTAAAGAAAATGGAGGAGTTAGGGTTATTATCAGGAAAGGGAGGGGAGAAGATCAGTGAATTAGAAAATATCAATAAAGAGAATTTAGAAAAGATAGAAGGATTTGTGAGAGGCGCGATATCTGAGTACTCAAAGGGACTTTCGGAGAGCTATGGTTTAGCACTTAGAGATATAATGAGTAGGTTAGAAGATGTAAACATTGAAGGAATAAGAGATCTTAAAGATTCTTTAGAAAAAGCAAAGACTTGGGAGGACTTAAAACAGGTAGGAGATGGATTGATAAAGATACTGGAGGGGCAAGAAATTAAAATAGATTGTAAGCCTATAGAGATGAAAAGATCAGGGGATGCTGAAGGAATTCAGATACAGATATCCAGGCCACCCGATGAGATGGTATTTATATCTAAAATAGATAAATTTTATGAGGAAATCTTCAAGATTGGAAAATTTTTGAACTTAAGCACAGTTGAATTAGAGGAGTTAATGAAAAAGGTAGGTATAAGAGGTTTGAGAGGAGATGATTTTGGTTCACTTGAGAAGTTATCTAAGCGATGTGAGGAGCCAGAGATCCAGAAGTTATTAACCGACCCTCTCAAGATTAAAGCTCTGAATGAAGAACTTGGAAGACTTGCAAAAGAAAAGTTCTGTCGCGATTTTGCCAAAGAGGTTTCTCTTGTAGCAATCTCTTTAGGAGTAGAGACTGAGGAGGTAGCAAAGATATTAGCTGAGAATCTCGGCTTAAAAGGTATTACTAATCTTGATGATTTGATATCCGCCTTAAGGAGATCAGATAGCTTTCCTACAGGTAGCATAGAGATCACCGTTCCAGAAAAAGAGCGTGTAATAAGCCCAGCTACTGAGGACACAAAGACAGTTTCGAGTATAACTGGCCTTGAGGCTGGAAAACTTATTCCTATTTATCGCACAACAGAAACAAAACGGCTACCCCCGGGTAACTGGATTTATGCAGGGATTGCTAAAGACCGTAACAAGAAATTAGTACATGTTTGGATTAAGAATGATGGGCGAGTAAAGAATTTGGATGAATTGAGGGAGAAACTAAAAACAGAAGGTCGCTTTACCGCTTTCGATGGGAACATAGTGACACTCAGAAGGTTTACTAAACAGGAAGTTAAGCAATATACAGACCTTCTTCGTAAAAATAGGAAATTGTTAGAGGAGCTCCAAGGACTTGTGAAAGAAATCTGGGGAAAAGATACCTCACTCAATTTGGATACTGTATGGGGTGCAATGCTTGCGTATGCAGTAGCAAATGAGACTCCTGATGGAAAAAGCTGGTCAGAGTTAACAAGGAAAGAAAAGAGAGCTATTATACAAGAGATGACTTACTGGAGATTACTAACATTCAATCTCTATAAAGAAGATGGAGTAATTCAAAAGTCGTCTCAATATTGTACCAAATATTTCTATCCAGGAAGCACAGCCGATACTATTAATTTTAGTAAAGTTAAAACCATATATCTTCCTACGGTTGTAGTGAAGAAAGATCCAGTTATAGAAAAAGAGTCTGATAGGATAGTAGAAATAACTTTAAGACCCCTAGAAAGATTAGAAATATCACCTCTTAAATTAGAAAAAAAGGAGATTTCAAAACCTCCTATAGATTTATCATTCAATGCACCCTCAATTTCTTTTGTTACTCCCCATAAGATAGAAGAGAAGACTATCCATATACCTGCTGAGCACCGCTTCATCTCAGTTACCCCCTCTCTTAATCTCAGTCCAAATATCTACTATGATATGAATTTTTATCCTACAGGCAGAAACAAATCTCCTTATACTGGACCCTCTTATCGTACGAGAGTTAAAGATATAGGTTCAGATATGACGCTCGAGCACCCAGGAGATGGTTTCTATCCACTGCTATCCTATTGCGTCTCAACAAAAGCATTCTCTTTAAAGAAAGAACCCATCCAGGAGCTTACCCAGAAGCTCACCGATTTCATTAAAGAGTCCTATGGAGAAGAATATCATAATGTAGTTGACCCTGAAAAATTACCAGGGATAATAATGGAATTCTGTAAGACTATGGGTAAAGGAGAAGAGTTCATCCAAACTGTAGGAAAAGAGATCCAACTTTTAGTAAAGGAAAAACCCATCCAAGAGCCCCCTGGAAAAGAAGTTCAAGAAGTAAAAGAAGAAGTCCAAAAAAGAATTAAACTTGAAGGTTTAATAACAAAAATAACAACAGAATTGTTCTATAAGGTTACAGATGAAGGGAGACTTCTGGGTTCTTTCCGGAGTCCAGAAGGTAATTACAAAGTAGCAGATGAAGAATTGTATAACTATTTAAAATCTCCACTTTCTCGCCTCTTGCTTTTGGATCTCTCCGAATACAAGAGGATCCGCGAGGGGGGTAAAACGATTGGATTCTTTTTACCTATCTGGGGAGTCAATATTGGCTATAACAATCCTTATTTTGAAGAGAAATTAAGATTTATCGAGACCATGAAGTATGCCTATGATTACAACAATATAAGAAAGGCTATTGTTGAAGAAAAGAAATACGCTCAAACTATAGGAGATATCAGGTATGCAGATTTCCTGAATTCTGTACGCATTTCAGAAATAGGTGGTTTAGGCTTTACTCAAAGGCCACCTTTTGATTCCTGGGATGCTTTTTATTCTTCTGAAATATATGTTCCTGCTTGGGGAAGATACCGAGAGTTATTTCCTCATGGTTTGTTTGAGAACGAAGATGCTAAGGATATAGGTTCAAGTTCGATTATTCCAAGATCTGAAATTATTAAATAATTATTTGAAATTAAGATTGAAAATGTCCACTCTGGACAATAGATAGCACAAACAAAAGTAAACTGGAGAATCTGCTTTAATTTCTGAAATCAAGAGAAGATTTTCTCAGGTTTAGACTTTTAGTTAGGTAATTTGTGGTAGCGCTTGCAAAAATTTTAAGTCTCTCCCTTGACAAATGACATTATATATGCTGTACTTTAACTGTTACTCGTAAA
>DDKR01000147.1 GCA_002340085.1 Candidatus Omnitrophica bacterium UBA2593 | reverse complement strand
TACCTACTCAGTTTATAGATAGAACAAATCAAGCAAGAAAGATGACATTCTTTGAGAAAGGAATAGTTGCTCATATAAGTTTTTCTGATCCTGTGTGTTTGGAGTTAGCTAAACTCATCTATGAGACGACAAAGGAGATGGGCTTATCAGTACATTTCGGTCAAACTTATATCAATATGGAAGGTCCTGCTTTCTCTACAAAGGCTGAATCTGAGATCTACAGAAAATTAGGGATAGATATCATTGGCATGACGAATATGCCAGAAGCAAAATTAGCCAGGGAAGCTGAAATTTGTTATACTACGATAGCTGCAGTGACTGATTATGATTGTTGGTATATATCTTCAGAGCCAGTAACTGCAGAGATGGTAATAGCCAACCTCTCCAAGAATATAGAGAATGCTAAGAGGATCTTAAGAGAGGTAATTCCTAAGATACCACAAGACAGAGGATGTATTTGCAAAGATGCTTTAAAGACAGCTATCGTTACTCCTAAAAGACTCATCCCATTTTCTGTTAGAAAGAGATTAAGACCAATAATCAAAAGATACCTATGAAAGACTACAGAGAGACTTTAAATCTTCCAAAAACAGAATTTCCGATGAGAGCAAACTTAAAAGAGAAAGAATCAGAGATATTGAAAAAATGGCAGGAGTTAGATATATATTCGGTTTTAAGAGAGAGATTAAAAGGAAAGAAGAAATTTATTCTCCACGATGGGCCTCCTTATGCTAATGGAAATATCCATATCGGCCACGCCCTAAATAAGATATTAAAAGATATAATTATAAAATATAAGACGATGAGAGGTTTTGATTGTCCATTCATTCCTGGATGGGATTGTCATGGCCTACCAGTAGAACATCAGTTATTTAAAGAGATGGGAAAGAGAAAATATGAGATTTCTCAAAGAGAGTTTAGGAAAGAGGCTTTTAATTATGCCATGAGGTTTGTCGAAATCCAGAAACAGGAATTCCAGCGTTTGGGAGTGTTTGGGGATTGGAATTCACCTTATTTGACTCTATCAGCTGGATACGAATATCAGATACTCTCTTATTTCTCAAAATTAGTTAGAAAGGGTTTCATCTATAGGGCACTTTTACCAGTGAATTGGTGTAGAGAGTGTGAGACAGCCTTAGCTGAAGCAGAAGTCGAATATGAAGACAAAATCTCACCTTCAGTATACGTTAAATTTAAATTGAAAGAAGATTTAGGATTTAAGAAAGAGGTATTTTTGGTTATTTGGACGACGACTCCTTGGACACTCTGTTCAAATGTTGCAGTAGCGGTGAATGGTGATTTTATCTATTCATTTATAGAGACATCTGAGGAAATCTTCCTAATCGCTGAAGATATTCGAGAAAGAATATTTAAAGAGATGGGTTTAAATTTAAATTCTAAAGTGTTAAGGACAATCAAAGGAAAGAGACTCAAGGGTTTAGAATACGAACATCCTTTTTTAAAAGATTCAATAATTAGAAAGATTGTTATTTCTGATTTTGTAAAGAAGGAAGAGGGAACAGGTTTCGTCCACATTGCTCCCGGTCATGGACAAGAAGATCATTCTATCGGGTTGGAGTATAACTTGCCGGTAATTATGCCTGTCGATGGAAGGGGGAGATTTACCAATCAATTAGGGATCGGTGAATTAGTCGGTGAAGACGTCCATAAAGCAGATGAGGTGATCATAGAAATCCTAAAAGAGAAACACTCTTTGATTCATCAGGCAAAGATTCTCCATTCTTATCCTCATTGTTGGAGATGTAAGAGACCTCTGATTTTCAGGGCAACTGAGCAATGGTTTTTGGATATCGACAAAGATAAACTGAGGAATAGAATATTGGAGATTATAAAGAAGATAGAATGGGTTCCTAAGATAGGAGAGAACAGGATCTCTGCAATGGTAAGTACTAGGCCTGATTGGTGTTTATCCAGGCAGAGATATTGGGGCACACCTATTCCCGCGGTGGAATGTGATAATTGTAAGAAGATATTTTTAGATCCAAAAATAATAGAGAATTTTTTAAATTTTGTAAGAATAGAAGGGGCAGACTCCTGGTTTAAAAGAGAGATTGAAGAGTTTTTGCCTTCAGAATACAGATGTCCAGTTTGTTCTAAAGAAGGTCATTTTAAGAAGACATTCGATATCTTAGATGTTTGGTTCGATTCAGGAGTGAGTTTCTCTGTGACTTTAGAAAGAAAAGGCCTAAGGTTTCCTTCAGACCTATATTTAGAAGGCTCAGATCAACATCGGGGTTGGTTTCAAGTTTCATTGATCTGTGCTTCGGTATTGGAGAATACATCACCTTTTAAGAGTTGCCTTACCCATGGATTTGTCGTCGATGGAGAGGGGAGAAAGATGTCTAAATCCTTGGGCAATGTTATCTCACCTCAAAAGATCATTGAAAATTATGGAGCAGATATTTTGAGATTGTGGACAGCTTCATCTGATTATTCAGAAGATGTAAGAGTATCTGGTGAGATATTAGATAGACTCGTTGAGGGTTATCGTAAAATAAGGAATACACTTAGATTTTTAATTGCCAATCTCTGTGATTTTTCACCTCAAGAAGATACTTTAGAATATTCGGAATTAGAAGAGATAGATAGGTTCTGTCTTTACAATCTGTATCAACTCTTAGAAGATGTAACTTATGATTATGAGAATTTCAAATTCTATAGCGTCTACAAAAGTGTCTTTAAATTTTGTTCAGAGTTTCTCTCTGCATTTTATCTTGATGTTTTAAAAGATAGATTGTATACTTATAGTAGGAACTCTAGGGCAAGAAGATCAGCTCAGACAGTGCTGTACCAGATATTAGATATTTTAATAAGGATAATTTCTCCGGTATTGGTATTTACAGGAGAAGAGGCCTATAGTTGTCTTCCGGCAGAAAGAGAGGCGAGTGTACATTTGACTCGGTGGCCAAAACCAGATAAAAATTGGCGAGATGAAGATCTGAGTGAAAGATGGAATAAAATTTTAAAATTAAGAGAAGAAGTTTTAAAAGCAATAGAAGAAGAGAGGATAGAGAAAAGAATAGCCGGTTCTTTAGAATGCGAGGTCACTCTGTCTACAAATGATAAGAAAGAATATAAGTTCTTAGAGAAATATTTAAAAGATTTACAATCTGTATTTATCGTATCAGGTGTGAAATTAAAATTTTCTGTTGAAAAGTCTTTTAAAGGGATTACAATAGAGAGAGCTGAGGGCAAAAAGTGTATACGGTGCTGGAATTATTCTCTGAGTGTAGGAAGAGATATTTTATATCCTGAGCTTTGCGAAAGATGTTTAGAGTTAGTAAAAGAATATGCGTAAAAAATTGACGAAAAAAGAACTGAAATATTTTAAGGAATTAATTTTGGAGAAGAAGAATCAAGTGTGGGAAGAGATAGATAAGATCTCTGAAGATACACTAAAGAAATCCCAAAAAGATGCAGCTGGTGATATATCTGGATATACACTTCACATGGCAGATTTAGCCACCGACGCCTATGATCGAGAATTCTCTTTAGGTTTAGTTACAAATGAACATAGACTCCTTTATGAGATAGACGATGCTTTAAAGAGAATAGAGGAAAGCACCTATGGTATATGTGAAGATTGTTCTAAGCCGATATCTAAGAGCAGACTAAAAGCAATCCCCTACACTCGCTTTTGTTTGAGGTGTCAAAAAGAGAAAGAAAAAGGATAATCTCTATCCTTCTAATAATTTTAATCTTTGATTTATCTACAAAATTCCTCGCTTTAAAAAACCTTTCAGAGAATGAATCTATAGCCATTATAAAGAATGTATTTCATCTGACTTTAGTTAAAAATACAGGAGCAGCTTTCGGTATCTTTAAGGGCCTTAATTCCTTTCTTATCATCATCTCTTTGGTAGCCATAGCCCTAATCCTGATTAATCTTAAAAAATTATATCTGAACTCAAAGATTAAGATTTCTCTCGCTCTGATCTTAGCAGGAGCAATTGGGAATTTGATTGATCGCTTAAGATATGGGTATGTGATTGACTTTTTAGATTTTCGTATCTGGCCTATCTTCAATGTTGCTGATAGTTCAATTACTATTGGGGGGCTACTTTTAGCCTTTTCTCTCTTAAAGAAAAAACAATGTTTCCCGTAATATTTAGATTAGGTCCAATAACCATTTATTCTTATGGAGTTATGGTTGCCTTTGCTTTCTTTGTCTCCACAATCCTTTGTCTTAAGGAATCTAAAGTTTCAGGTATAAAGGAAGAGCTGATCTTAAACCTTTCAGTTTTAATTATGATTTCGGGAATAATAGGTGCAAGGCTTATCTACATCTTATTAAATTTAAAAGAATATATACTTTCTCCCATAGAGATAATGAAGATCTATAGAGGAGGCCTAACACTTTATGGAGGAATAGCTGCGGGTATATTGTCTTCTCTCATCTATCTGAGAAGAAAGAGACACCCTGTTCTAAAAGTATTGGATTTGGTCTCTCCATATGTAGCTTTGGGTCAGGTGTGGGGGAGGATTGGTTGTTTCTTAAATGGTTGTTGTTATGGGAGAGAATCTTTAAGATTCGGTCTTTATTTTCCTGTTCATAGCAGAACTCTACTTCCTACACAGATCTACTCTTCTTTGGGAAATCTTTTAATATTTCTCATCTTAAAAAGTATTTATAGAAGAAAGAGATTCGATGGTCAGGTGGCCCTTTCATACTTTGTCCTCTATTCTTTAAAGAGATTCTTAATAGAATTCTTGAGAGCAGATACGCAAGCTCTTATATTTAGATTGAGTCTATCTCAACTCTTAAGTTTTGTTATCCTAATAATTTCAGTTATAATCTACTTTAGGAGATGGAGGAGATTGGTTTCTGCGTAGAGAGAGAAGATGTAGGTATCAGATTAGATCTCTATTTAGTCTCTAATTTAGAGAAAAAATCTCTTAAATTTTCACGTAGATTTATTCAAGTCCTTATCTCAAGAGGAAATGTAATTATAAATGACACACCGATTAAAAAATCACATTATAAAGTGAAGTTAAATGAAAGAGTCTTGATAAGTATACCCCAAAAGGAAGAATTCGAGATCACACCTGAAGATATACCTTTGGAGATCATCTATGAAGATAGAGACTTGTTAATTGTAGATAAGCCAACTGGTATGGTGGTTCACCCAGGTGCAGGGAATCTAAGATCAACCCTTGTAAATGCTTTATTATTTCACTGTGGGAATCTGTCGAGGATAAATCCCCAAAGGCCAGGGATCATTCACAGATTGGATAAAGATGCTTCAGGACTACTAATTGTAGCTAAGAATGATTCCAGTCACACTCATCTTGCAAGACAATTCTCAGAACACAGAGTAAGACGCCATTATTATGCTTTGGTTAGGGGTATAACTGAATTTGATGAGGGAGTAATTGACTTACCTATAGGAAGACATTTAAAGAACAGAAAAAAGATGACAGTAAGATTCTTCAAAGCAAAGATAGCAAGGACATCTTATAGAACATTGGAGAGATTCAGTAATTTTACTCTATTGGAGTTGACTCCTCAGACTGGTCGGACCCACCAGATAAGAGTACATCTGGCTTCTATAGGCCATCCTATCTTAGGAGATAGAATCTATGGAACTCAGACTGGTTTTAAGAGGTTATTCTTACATGCTTACAAGATTAGTTTTAGACATCCTATGACAAAAGAGATCTTAGAATTTACTTCTAAATTACCCAAAGATTTCATTGAACTTATGGATAAGAATGATATAATTAAAAGAAAGGAGGGCGAGAAATGAAGTTGAAGATTTTAGTCATCCTATTAATTCTATCTTTAGCGGGTGTAGCTGCAGGACTTTGGCTGGCCCAAAAATTCCATATAGAAAATACATCTCTTAAAGATAAAATCAAAGAGTTAGAAATAGAGAATGTTAACACTAAGAAAGAATTAAAGGATAAAGAAAGAGAGGTTACCAGATTACTCTCAGATTTAGAGAGAAAGTCTAAGCAACTCTTTTCTTTAGAAGAAAAAATGGAGGAAGAAAAGAAAGCAAGAGAAGAGATTGCGTTTTTATTAGAGAAACAAAAGGTTGAATTAGCTAAAGAGAAGGAAAGAAGTTTAGAATTAGAAAATGAATTAAACAAGGGAAAGATCGAATTTAAACATCTTCTGACTAGAATCAGCGATCTTGAGTCAAAGAAAACTGATTTAGAGAAGAGGTTATTGGAGAAGAAACCGAAAGAACCAGAGATTAAAAAAACAACTTCAGTTGAATTAGGTAAAATTGAAGTGAAAGGAGAGCAAAGAGAGACTGAAGAGCAAGAGGAAACTGAAGAGCAAAGAGAGACTGATGTTATGAAGCTTTCTGAGAGGCTAGAAGGAAAAGTTTTGGTAGTAAATAGAGAGTATGAGTTTGCGGTTATAAATTTGGGAGAATCTGATGGTTTAGGTACCTCTGATATATTATCTGTTTATCAGGATGAGGAATTTTTAGGGAATGTAAAGGTTGAAGAATCGAGAGATAGAATGGCTGTAGTTACACTTCTAGATGCAGAAGTAAGAGATAAAATAAAAGAAGGAGATTTGATCATTTTCCCTTTTCAATGAGATTTTGTATCCCGACTGCGCCTTGTTTAAGAGGAGAGATCTTTCTTCCGGGTGATAAATCCATATCCCACCGAGCAATAATTGTTTCCTCTCTTTCAAAAGGTGAAACCAAAATAGAGAATTTCTTAATATCAGAAGACACATTAAGGACTTTGGAAGTGTTCAAATCGATGGGAGTAAAGATAGAAGAGGACAGAAAGCAAAGAACAGTTGGTGTTTACGGTAAAGGATTATATGGCTTAAGAAAACCAAAATCACCCCTGTACATGGCTGGTTCAGGTACAACTTGTAGACTCCTTTTGGGTGTCTTAGCTGGTCAAAATTTCGAAGCCAAAATCTTTGGGGACAGGTCTCTTTCAAGAAGGCCGATGTCAAGGGTGACAGAACCATTGAGAAAGATGAAGGCGGTGATAGAATCGAAAATCAAAATTCAAAAATCAAAAAGAGAAGAATATCTACCAATTACAATTAGAGGTTGCAGGCCTTTAAGACCGATCAGTTATAGGTTAGCCATACCAAGTGCACAAGTCAAATCAGCGATACTTTTAGCTGGCCTTTATGCAGAAGGCCTAACACAGATTACTGAACCCATCAAGACCCGTGATCATACTGAACGAATGCTACAGGCTTTCAAGGTAGATATAAAGAGAGAAGGTGTCAAAATTAAAATTAGAGGTCTAAAGGAATTAATCTCTCCAAGAGAAATCTTTATACCTTCAGATATCTCGTCTTCCGCTTTCTTTATTGTAGGAGCATCGATATTAACTGGTTCAAACTTAGTAATAAAATCTGTGGGATTAAATCCTACTCGCATAGGTTTGATCCGCGTTTTAAAAAGGATGGGAGCAAACATTAAAATTAAAAGTTTAAAATTAAAAGTTAAAGGTTTTGAGCCTATAGGAGATATAGTGGTTAAGGCGAGTAATTTAAAGGGCACAGTAGTTGAAGCTGGAGAGATACCATCTTTAATCGATGAATTACCCATCCTTATGGTTGCTGCCTGTTACGCAGAAGGGGTGACAATTATAAAAGGTGTAGGAGAGTTGAGGGTAAAGGAGACAGACCGGATAAATTCGATGGTCTCAAATTTGAAAAGGATGGGAGCAGATATAGAGTCAAA
>DDKR01000024.1 GCA_002340085.1 Candidatus Omnitrophica bacterium UBA2593 | reverse complement strand
TTTATTTTCTAAATGGTTAGAGTATATCCTTATCTTCATCATAGTAGGAGAGACTTTAAATACCCCAAAGCGCTTGCGCAATGCTATATTTATTTTGTTAGCTACAAGTGGTTTAATTGCTGCCGATGGAATATTCCAGCAATTTAGAGGTATAGATTTTTTGCGTCAGCGGATTTTAGTAGACGGTCGGATGACCGCTACTTTTCAGAATCAAAATGATTTTGCTGCTTATTTGGTACCTGTTGTGTTGTTGTCGATATCACTGGTATTTTCATCTCAAGTAAAAAAGCAATACAGATGGATCCCACTTTTCTTAGGGATTCTTTTAGGTGTATGTTTGATCTTAACTTTTTCACGGGGAGCTTGGTTGGGATTCCTTGTAGGATTATTCCTTTTAGCATTTTTATCAAAAGAAATTAAGGTATCAATTTTTTTTATCTGTATTTTTTTAGTTTTTATATCTATACCTGTACTAAGACAAAGAGTCAGTTACACTTTTCTACCTGGCGGAGACGCACAAAGAATTTCTATCGCTTGGACAGCCTGGTCGATGATTAAAGAGAATCCTCTCTTTGGTAAAGGATTGGGTACATTTATGGATTACTTTTCTCAATATGCAACTATTCCTGGTGTTTATTACGCACATAACTGTTATCTTCAGATATGGGCGGAATCAGGTATATTTAGTCTTTTAAGTTTTTTAGGATTTCTAGGGATTCTCTTGTCAAAAGGAATAAAAATCTTCAAGAAAAATCAGAATTTTATTCTTTTGGGTTTGATTTGTGGAATCTCAGGATTTTTAATCCACAGTTTCTTTGATACCCAACTCTATTCTTTGCAGTTGGCTGTTTTGTTTTGGATTATAATGGGACTCATAGTTACCTTATCTAAGTCAGAAGCAGATCAATAAATATTTATGAATATACTTTATTTGGCGACCACAGAAAAAATTGGAGGAGCAGAGAAGATCTTACTTAATATCTCCGAAGGTCTACCCAAAGATACCTACCACCATTTTTTAATCACTCAAGAAGAAGGTTCGTTGACAGAAAATTTTTTAAAGTTAGGAGGTAAGGTATTTATATTTAAACTTCCTGCCTGGAGAAAGGTAAAGAATATATTTAAACGTTACATTACAATAAGGTACATTGCTGATATTACAAGAAGAGAGCAAATTGATTTAATCTATGCTAATGCTTACCGGCTTAATCCCTATGTCTTAGGTGTTTGGCGAGCTTGTAAAATAAAAGCTATCACTCATATCCACGATGTTATCGAACAAGAACACATTGCGCATTTTCTATTACATAAATCTCAATATTTAGTTGTTCCTTCAAATTACATACGGATATGTCTTGGTGATATTAAAGCCAGAGTTTTTGTAGTTCCAAATGGTATAGATGTTGATAGATTTTCCAATATTCAAAAAGGAAAAATCCGGCGTGAGTTTGGAATCAGTTCTAATACTTTTCTTATTGGGATGGTAGCTAACTTTGTGAAGAAAAAAGGACATAAATTATTTATTGAAGCAGCTTCTCTGATAAAGAAACAAATTAAGAATGTAAAATTTATTATAGTCGGAGATAATATATGGAAGACATCGTTAACAAAAGAAATTTTGCAGAATTTTGCTAAGGAAAAGGGTGTTTTTGAAGATACGATCTTTACAGGTGAAAGAAATGACATTCCACAAATTCTTAATGACTTAGATATCTTTGTCTTACCTTCAGAAAGGGAGTCTTTTGGGATGGTAATCTTAGAAGCTATGGCATCAAAAGTCCCGGTTATTGCTCATAAATTTTCTGGAGGGCCTTCGGAGATAATAGAGGATGGTAAGGATGGCTTGTTGGTGGACTGTAAGAGTCCAAATGAATTAGTAGGAGCAATTTTTAATCTGACAAATAATAATCCATTAAGAAATAAGTTGATTGAAGAAGGATATAAAAAAGTAAAAGAACAATTTGATATCTCGATTTTTGCAGATAATATAAGAAAAGTATATCAGAGAGTGTTTGGTAGCTAATAAAATATAACCAATTTTTTACACTCCGGGAGTGTAAAAATTTTTGGGCCTTTCGTATTAGACAGTAAAAAGACTTTAGAGATATTATAGGAGATAAATTTTAGTGCTTAAAAAGAATATTTTAATTATTAACCCCTTTGGTATAGGAGATATATTATTTACTACGCCTTTAATCCGGGCAATTAAAGTACAAATTCCAGACAGTTTCCTTGGTTTCTGGTGTAATGAGAGAGCAAGACCAATTTTAGAGAATAATCCTTATATAGACAAGATATTTTTTCTTTCGCGCGGAGATTTAAAGAAGGTCTTTAAGAAATCAAAATTGGAAGGTATATCTAAATTTCTTTTTTTATTAAAGGAACTAAAGAATTATAGATTTAATTTAGCTGTTGATCTTTCTTTAGATTATAAGTATTCTCTTATTTTGAAGTTCTTAAGAGTAAGAGAAAGGATAGGCTATAACTACAGAAATCGAGGAAGATTCTTGACAAAGAAAATTGATATTGAAGGTTACGAGGGAAAACATGTTATAGAGTACTATTTAGAATTATTGAAATTTTTAGACATAATTCCTAAAGATAGATATTTGGAATTAAATTTGAAGGAGGCTGATAAAATTTGGGCAAAAGAATTTTTGGAGAATTTTGGAGTAAAAGAGGGAGATTTGTTGATTGGGGTTATTCCTGCAGGTGGGGGGAGTTGGGGAAGAGAAGCTATGTTTAAACATTGGCCTAAAGAAAGATTTGCTGAGTTGGCAGATATTTTAATTGAAAATTTTAATGCAAAGATAATAATTTTAGGAGATAAATTAGAGAAAGAAATCTGCCAAAGAGTTTCTGATTTAATGCATTATAAATCCATAAATGCTTTTAACAAGTCAACTTCACTGAATGAATTTGTTGCCTTAATAGATAGATGTAGCATCATTATAACTAATGATGGTGGTCCAGTTCATATATCGGTGGCAAGAAAGATAAAGACGGTTTCTATATTTGGCCCGGTAGATGAAAAGGTTTACGGTCCCTATCCCCTCTCACAAGATCACATTGTAATTAAAAAGGATCTTCCTTGTAGACCTTGCTACAAAAAATTTAGAGTACCATTTTGTTCTTACAATAGAGAATGTCTGAATTCAATTAGTGTAAAGGAAGTTTTTGAAGCAGTAGTAAATCTATTGAACAAATAAGAGGTTATGTTATAATCGGCTTATGAAATTTTTAAGGGTATTGATGACGAGGAACGGTAAGCCAATCAATTTTGAGATGACCTCTTCTAACATAGAGAAAATATGCAAGAGATTCCGAATAGAACTTCTCTATATATTTGGCTCATATGCTTCAAATATTGCCTCCGGATTAAGTGATTTAGTTTAGCTTATTTGTCTGGAGATAAACTCAATCTAAGCAGAATACTAAGGCTTATCTGTCAGTTCCAAGAGGTGTTTGGAGAAGAAACAATCGATATCGTGGATTTAAGAGAAGCGATTCTCCCTTTAATTCATAGAATCATCAGAGAAGGAAAGTGTCTGTATGCAAAAAGCTTGAGGACGAGAATAGAATTTGAGATGACTAAAGAAGCTTTGTATTTTGATACTTTACCTTTAAGAAAAGAGTATTTTAAGATACTAATAAGGAGAATCAAAGATGGTTCCTTTGGGTGTTGATAAAGAGAAATTGTTGCTTCAATTAGAAAGATTACAAGAAAATATTTTGTGCTTAAAAGAATTAAGAAATAAAAAAAAGAGATGACATACATCCAGCAAAAGAAAGGCCCTTTCAAGTCTGTATTGAAGAGTGTTTAAATGTAGGGAATCACATTATCTGCGGATTAAACTTAAAAAGGGCCGATACTTATAAAGAGATATTTATCCGTTTAAGAGAAGCAAAGATTATATCCAAAGATTTAGAAGAGAAGATGTTAGATTTTACAACTATTGAGAAATTGCTTAGTTCATCTTTATTGGAAAGTAACGAAGAAAAGTTAGATATGAGAAATTGAGGGATATAGATTATTTCAAAAAATTTGCTAAAAGGATATTAAAGGTTTCAGAGGGATAAAAAGCAGAGTTTAGAGTTTTTATAGTTTTTTAGAGGGAAGGAAGAGAGTGAAAGGATTTATCCTGTTTTTTATTTTTGTTTCGGTTCAGATCTGTTTTGCTGGAGATTGGATAAAATTAAAAGAAGGTATACCTGAGGATGACTTATACAGCTTATGTATTCATCCTTCAGATAAAAGGATAATCTACTGTGGAGGAACAAAGGCCATCTATAGAAGTCAAGATAGGGGCAGAACTTGGCAATCCGTGTATACAGTAAGGAAAAAGACAGATAAAGTAAACTTTATGTTTTATGATTCTTTCTCTGGTGCTTTATATGTTGGGCTAGGTAGAGATTTACTTAGAAGTAAGGATGAAGGTGAGACTTTCCAGAGGGTATTCTGTAAGAGCCCTGAGAAAGTCTTATATATAGCAAAAAATAAATCGGATCTGTATGTAGCTACAGATAGAGGACTCTATATTTCGGCTGAAGGAATTTGGCAATGGCAGAAGATTTTCGATTCTAAAGAGGAGATGACCAAACAGATTGTATTTGTATCCGAAGAAATTATCTTTATCATTACAGAATCAGAAGTCTATAGATCAAAAGATAATTTGAAGACCTTAGAGAGAGTCTTTACTACGAATGGTAAAAGATTGACAGAGACCGAGGAAGATTCTGTTGAAGAAGAGATAGAAAGAAATATACTGACAGCAATTTATATTGACAAAGATGATCCTATTAGAATTTACTTAGGTACAAATAAAGGGGTTTTTATTTCTTCTGATTGTGGAGATACATTCACAAAATTGGTCCTTTCTTACTTTGGGGAACCAGAGATCCGTTGGATAGAGAAAGATGTCCAAGATTCTTCCTTTATCTTTCTTGCTACGAATAAAGGATTCTTTAGGGTAGACCTAGGCCAAAAAATAGCCTCAAACTTATACCAAGGTTTAATCACTCAAAATGTAAGATTCTTTCAACAGGATGGCTTGGGGAGAATTTGGTTAGTTACCGATAGAAGTCTTCATGTTAATAAAGATATTTTTCCTGAATCAACTCTTGTATTAGATACTTCTCATTTTCAATCAGAGCCAACTATTAGAGAATTTCAGGAAGCAGTCTTAAGATATAATGAAGTTCATCCAGAAAAGATCAAAACTTGGAGAAAAGTTCTAAAGTATAAGGCATTGTTTCCTACTGTAAAGTTAGATTATGATAAGACTATAAGCTGGGAGAAGGGCGACAAAGTTCATTATATTGGCCCGTATGATTGGGGATTAACTCTTTCTTGGAATATAGCTGATCTTATCTGGAATCCCTATCAAGATGATATAGATAATCGTTCGCGTCTTAATACCCAATTAAGAATAAGTATATTAGAAGATGTGAATCGAATATACTTTGAGAGAGAAAGATTAAAGAGACTTCTTGAGATTACACCACCTAAAGATGAGAAAGAAAAAATAGAGAAGCAACTCCGCTTGGAAGAATTAACCGCTCTTTTGGATGGTTATACTGGAGGAATCTTTTCTAAAAGAGAGCATTTCGACAAATAGAGTTAAAGTATAAATTAAAAAGGAAAGTATAGAGATATAAGGGAATTAAAAATTAAGTCTTTAATCTCTGTAATCCTGTGTTTATTTAGATTTAATTACAGAGATTTTTTAGAAAGATTTCAGTAATTTTGTACAAAATTAAAAACAACGCAATAACGCTATAACACAAGTAACCTAACACAATAATCTAAAATGGATATTCCTTTCATTGATCTAAGGACACAATATCAACAGATAAAAGAGGAACTAAACAGAGCTTTAAATAGAACACTCGATAGAGGAGATTTTATTTTAGGAAAAGAAGTCAGATTATTTGAAGAAGAATTTGCCAGGTACTGCAGGACAAAGTTTGCAGTAGGAGTGAATTCTGGAACAGATGCTTTATTCTTGGGTTTGTTGAGTTTGGGGGTAGGAAAGAGTGATGAAGTCATTGTCCCAGCATTTACATTTATTGCTACAGCTTTAGCAGTCTCTTTTATTGGTGCAAGAGTTGTATTTGTAGATATAGACGAAGATACTTACAATATAAATGTAGAGAAAATAGAGAGAGCAGTTACTAAGAGAACGAAGGTAATCTTACCGGTTCACCTCTTTGGTCAGCCAGCAGATATGAAATCTATTCTAAATATTGCTAAAAAATATAATTTAAAGGTGATCGAAGATTGTGCTCAAAGCCATGGAGCAGAATATAAGTTCAAAGTTCAGAGTTCAAAGTTAAAAGTTCAAAAGGTAGGTTCCTTGGGAGATATTGGTTGTTTTAGTTTTTATCCAACAAAGAACTTAGGTGCATTTGGTGATGGTGGAATGATCTTGATGAACAAAAAAGAGGTCTACAAGAAGTTGTTGATGTTAAGAGACTGTGGAAGGAAATCAAAATATGAACACAAGATCTTAGGTTATAACTCAAGATTAGATACAATTCAGGCAGCGGTTCTAAGGGTAAAATTAAAACATTTAGATAAATGGAATAGATTGAGAAGAAAAAAAGCAAAACTTTATTCAGAATTATTAAAAGATACAGATGTAATTATTCCTAAAGAAAAAGATTATGGCACCCACATTTATCACATCTATGCAATAAGAGTAAAAAATCGAAACAAGGTTTTGGGAATCCTCAAAAAAAAAGGAATAAATGTTTTAATCCATTATCCTATACCACTTCATCTGCAAAAAGTATATAAAAATTTGGGATATAAAAGAGGAGATTTTCCAGTTGCCGAAAAAGTATCTGGAGAGATAATTTCTTTATCTATCCATCCACATTTAGAAGAGGAGAAGATACAATATATAGTAGATACTTTAAAACAAGCTCTTTTGAAAAAATGATGGAAAAAATTCAGATATCTGTAGTGGCCCTTACTAAGAATGAAGAGAAAAACATAAAAGAATGCTTGGAATCTGTCTATGGTTGGGCAGATGAGATAATTGTCGTTGATGATGAAAGCACAGATAGAACTGTTGAGATTGCCAAAAAATACGCTGATAAGGTACTTATAAAAAGATGGATTTAGAGGGAAAGCATAGAAATTGGGCATATTCTCAAACCAAAAATAACTGGGTCTTAAGCCTAGATGCTGATGAAGGAGTAACCGAAGAATTAAAAAGTGAGATAATAGAGATTTTAAGTAAAGGTACAGCTTTTAGTGCTTTTTCTATTCCTTTACGCAATTACATTGGAGGTTATTGGGTCAAGTACGGTGGTTGGTATCCTGCAGGAAAGGTAAGATTATTTAGGAAGGATAGATTCAAATATGAAGAAGTTTGTGTACATCCAAGGGTATTCATTGATGGAGGGTGTGAACATCTAAGGTCAGATATTATCCATAAAGGGCTTTCTGATTTTAGCCATTTCTTAGATAATCTGAATCATCAGACGACTTTGGAGGCAAAAAAATGGATTGATACAAATAGAAAAATGAGTTTCTTTCATGCTCTCTGGAGGACAACAGATAGATTTTTCCGTACATTTGTTCGTAAGAAAGGTTATAGAGATGGATTTATAGGTTTTATGGTTGCTTTTTTTGCCGGTCTCTATCAGATTATGAGTTATGCCAAGTATTGGGAGCAAAAGAGGATATTAGGCAAAGAAACAAAACTTAAAACAGATGCTGAAGAATATATTGGGTAAATCGAGAACTACAAAGAGTTGTTATTATAAAGATGTCAGAATATGTGAATTGTAATTTGTGCGGGACAGACGATACTGAACTTTTATTTATAAAGGATGATTGTAAAATAGTTAAATGTAAAAAATGTAGTTTGGTTTATATAAATCCTCGCATAGGAGAAGAAAGGCGGAGAGAAAAATACAGAGGAGATTATTCATTGGGTTACATTGCCAAGGAAGCTTCCAAAAGGAAAAGAGCGAGAAAAATAATCAAGAGAATTCTTAAGTTCAAGAGGAGAGGGAAGTTCTTAGATATTGGTTGCTCTGCTGGTTTCATCTTAGAGGCAGCTAGAAAAAAAGGGTTTGAGCCATATGGGGTAGAGATCTCACCACATGCCCTCAGATATGTAAGGGAAGAATTAAAATTAGAAGTCTTCGAAGGTTACTTAGAAGATGCCGTTTTTCCGGACAGTTTTTTTGATGTCGTTACAATGTACAACCTTTTAGAGCATGTTTCTGATCCTACCAGATTGCTTATAGAGATAAGAAGGATAATTAAATCTGACGCTTTAATCGAAATATGGACGCCTAACATTGGCCATAAGAGAGCGCAAAGGATGGGAAGAGAATGGCCTAATATTATTTCTGAACATCTCTATTATTTTGATTTAGAGAGCTTGAGGAAGCTACTGGAGAAAACCGGATTTTATCTCTTTAAAAATCAATTTACCTTTAAAGATGGATTAAAAGTCTATGTCAGACCAAAATAAATGGGATTATCTCTAAATAAAGAAACATTCCTAAAGGCCGATCCTACATTTCATTGTTATTTTATCAGCAATTATATCAGATATTAAGTTATGTAGATATTAGAGATAAGGAGAAGAATTGAATAAATCTAAACTTTAAAAGAAAATGAGGAATATCTCTATACCTTCGCCATATACCTTTACCATTTAATAGTTATTGGACAGCATTTATGACTCTTGATTGCAATTCAAAATGTGTATACTGTATCCAAAAGATTTATAGTAAGAGACCTGACTACAATACATTACCAGGAAAGCTATAGGTTAACAGATTAAATTCGATAGAAGGAAGAAAAAAGGCTGAAATTCTTATCAAAAAGTCTATATTTCTACTAATATCTCTAAGATAAAAGAAAGATTAAATTGGAAGTCAGAGATAAGTATCGATAGAGATATAAAGAGATTGATTGAGTGGGTGAGAGGAAATGAAGATTATTTTTCTCGATCGAGATGGAGTCATAAATAAATATCCAGGTTTTGGAGATTATGTAAAAGATTATAGAGAATTTTATTTTTTATCTGGAGCAAAGGAAGCGATAAGAAAATTAACCGAAAAAGGATTCAGTATCTATATAATCTCAAATCAAGCAGGAATTGCTAAGAAAATATTTCCTAAGAGTAAATTAAAGGATATCACAAAGAAGATGCTAAGAGAAATAGAAGAATCTGGAGGTAAAATAAAAGGTGTATATTACTGTACACATAGGAAGGAAGATAATTGCTCCTGTCGTAAGCCAAAGATAGGCTCGATCCAAAAAGCAATTAAGAAAAAAAAGGTCAATCTAAGAGATGCTTATTTTATCGGAGATACTCCAAGAGATATAGAGACAGGGAAAAATGCTGGATGTAAGACTATACTTGTACTTTCTGGAGAAGCAAAAAAAGAAGATATCAAAAATTTAACCTTCAAACCAGATCTTATAGTTAGAAATCTATTAGAAGCAACCAAAATTATATTAGGTGAAAACAAGTAATTTAAGGACATACGTTGCCAAAGGTATTGATCGTCTATAATTCTGCAGGTTCCGGGCATAAGAGAGTAGCCCAAGCTATATTTAAAGAATTTTCTACAAAATTTAAAGATATAAAAATCATCGATGCATTGGATTATACAAATTTTCTCTTTAGATTTATCTATACAGATGGATATTTTCTTCTCTCGCTCTACCTACCAAAAATTTGGAGATTTTTCTTCTACCTTTGTGAGAGTAGATTTTTGAGTTTACCTGTAGATCTCATCCGCTTCTGTACCAACAGGTTAAATTCTAAAAAACTCAATAAATTTTTAATAAAGGAAAAACCAGATATTGTAATTGGTACACATTTCTTTATCAATGAAGTTATAAGTTTTTTGAAGAAAAGAGGTTCAGTCAAGAGTTATCTTGTTTCGGTTATTACAGATTTTTGTGCTCACCGATTTTGGATTCAGGAAGGAGTAGACCTATATATCGTCGGGACCAAAGAGACAAAAAAAGAGTTAGTCAAAAAAGGCGTTTCAGAAGACAAAATTGAGATTTTAGGTATTCCGGTAGACAGAAAGTTTTATACTCCTCAAGACAAAAAATTTCTCTGTGAAAGATTAGATTTAAGAGAAGATATGTTTACGATATTAATCGTTACAGGAGCCTTTGGGAGTAATATGATTAGAAAAGTTGTAGATCATTTAAAAGATGAGATTCAGATAATCTGTGTCTGTGGAAAAAACAGAAAATTATTTAATAAATTAGTCTATAAAAGATACAGATTTACAAAGGTTTTCGGTTTAGTAGAAAATATGGATGAACTTATGTCTGTGTCTGATCTGATTATAACTAAACCAGGTGGTTCTACCACATCAGAGGCTTTAGTAAAATTTCTGCCAATGGTATTTATCTCTATAATTCCTGGACAAGAAGAGAAGAATGCAAAGATTATGGTAGATTCCGGCGTAGGTAGAATTCCAAAGAGTATAAAAGAATTAAGGGAGACAGTTTTCTATTGGAAAGAGAATCCGGAAGAATTAAATAGAATAAGGAAAAAGATTGGAGAGATTAGACCAAAGAAAACAGAAGAGATATTTTATGAGATTTGCTAAAGTAATAGTAAATATACCGGTTGAAGAGTATTTTGACTACATAATTCCAGAAGATCTCTCTGAGAAGATTAAAGTAGGTTGTAGAGTGATTATACCTTTTCGTAATAGAAGATTGATAGGATATGTGATAGGCCTCACAGATAAAACGAAGGTGAAAAATTTGAAACCAATCTTAAAACTCATAGATACTCTACCCCTCTTAGATACTAAATTTTTATCTCTGGCAAAAGAAGCCTCTGACTACTACTGTTGTAGTTGGGCAGAGATGATTGAGACAGCTCTACCTGTGAGTTTAAGAAAGGGGAGGCCGATAGAAGTAGTCAGTAGTCAGAAGTCAGTAGTCAGGAATAAAAAAAGTAAGTTTGAAGTTACATTATTGCATGATTTAGACGGGAATAAAAGATACGATTTTTATCTTGGAGAGATAGAGAAGACATTGAATTTAGACAAATCTGTAATCTTTCTCTGTCCAGAAGTTTGGCAAGTACTAAAGATAAGAGATTTACTCCAGAAAAAATTTAAAAATAAGATTATAGCTATTCATCGCAAATGTTCACCGAAAGAAGAGTTTGAGAATTGGAATCAGATAAGAAGAGAAAGAGGGATAATTTGTGTAGGAACGCGTTCAGCTGTTTTTTCACCCGTCTGTAAATTAGGTCTAATAATATTAGATCTTGAAGAAGATTCCAGCTTCAAACAAAACCAAAGCCCATTCTATCATGCGAGAGAAATCGCTCTTATGAGAGCAAAAAGAGAAAGAGTAAAAGTTATCTTAGGAGCCATCAGTCCTTCCTTAGAATCCTATTTCTTAATAAAGAAAGAAAAATATAATTTAATTAAATTAGAAAGAAAAGAGAGCCTTCCTGAAGTTAACTTAATAGATATGCACCGGGAATTACTCAATCGTAAAAGGAAAGTTTTCTTATCCAAATTTTTAGAGAACAGAATAAATCAAACAGTTGAAGAGAGGGGAGGTGTCCTTATCTTCTTAAATCGTCGTGGCTTTGCAACCCATAACTATTGTCAAAAGTGTGGGTTTATTTTGAAGTGTCCTAAGTGTGATGTGAATCTTACTTATATCTTTGAAAAGAAGAAACTCATCTGTAATTATTGTCAATATATCTTAAGGGTACCTGAGCTTTGTCCAAACTGTGATTCGAGTTACATACGCCTTAGGGGTTTTGGATTAGAGAAATTAGAAAGTCAACTGAATCTTCTTTTTCCACGGGTAAAGATTTTAAGATTGGAGAAGAATTGTAGGTCTAACCTTTCTGATTCACAGATCTTGATCTCTACACGAGAAATTTTTAAAGAAAGCCCTACCTTGTCAGATTCTAAATATCCTATAGCCCTCACCAAAAAATTTGATCTTTTAGGTATCATCTCAGCAGATCAATTCTTAAATTTGGTAGACTTTAGGGCTTCAGAGAAAACTTTCTCTTTGTTTTACAGGTTACTTTTACTATGTAAAAGGACCGCAATCTTCCAATCCTATTTACCCCAACATCATTCTTTGAGTTATTTATCTCAAGGTGACTATGATAGATTTTATCAAGAAGAATTAAAGCAGAGAAGACAGTTAAATTTCCCTCCTTTTAGTCATTTAATAAAGATAAATTTAAGAGGCAAAAAAGAGTCCAGTTTAATAAGAGTAAGTGATTCTCTCTTTGGTAAGATAAAATCAAAGATCAAAGATATAGAGATTTTTTCTCCAATTTTAGATTTTCCAGCAAAGTTAAGAGGAAAATTCAGGTATAAGATCCTTTTAAAGACAAAAGATGTAAAGAGATCATCTCTATCCTTAAAGAAAATTTTAAAAGATTTCAGTCATCCCAAGGTAATAATTACTGTAGATGTTGATCCTTTTTAATTAAAAGATGAATATTATATTTTTTGGTAGTTCAGAATTTTCTTTACCTTCTCTAAGAGCAATTAGTGAGTCTAAACATAATTTGCTGTTAGTAGTTACCCACCCAGATAGAAAAAAGGGAAGACATCTCTTATTTTCTTCTTCTTCGGTCAAATCTTTTGCTAAAGAAAGGGAAACAGAAGTCTTTCAACCAGAAATCCTCGATGAGTATGCTATCAAATATTTGGAAGAAAAAAATCCAGAGTTATTTATAGTCTCTGCCTTTGGAAAAATTTTAAATAAAAAGATTTTAGAGATTCCCAAAAGATTCTGTATAAATATCCATCCATCTCTCTTGCCAAAGTATAGGGGCGCAGCACCCATAAATTGGGCAATTATCAATGGAGAGAAAAAGACGGGTGTAACCATCATTAAGATGAATGAAAGAATGGATGCAGGAGATATAATTTTACAAGAGCCCTTAGGTATAGAACTTTCAGATACCGCAATCACATTAGAAGATAAACTATCAAATTTAGCTGCTGAGCTTTTAGTAAAGGTTTTAGATTTAATAGAGAATGATGATTTTTTACTTACTCCTCAAGATGAAAGCCAAATCTCTTTTGCTCCTAAATTAAGAAAATCCGATGGCCTCATTAATTGGAATCAGTCTGCAGAAGATATCTGTAACAGAGTAAGGGGATTAATTCTGTGGCCGGGGGCATTTACCTATTGGAGAGAAAAGTTATTGAAGATTTGGATATCTTGTATTGAACCTGATAAGTTTGATGAGCCCGGAAAAATCATTAAAATCTCAAAAGAAAAGATCATTGTCTCCTGCAGAAAAAGATCTCTAGGAATAAAAGAATTACAATTAGAATCTGGTAAGAGATTGACTGTAGGACAATTCATTGCTGGGCATAAGATGATGATAGGAGAAAAATTAGGTTAAAGATATTGCATACCAGATACATTGTGATATAATTAGTTAAAATTTTAACTACTATAGATATGCCAGAACTAAGAAAAGATCCAATCATTGGCCGGTGGGTAATTATTGCTACTGAAAGAGCAAGGAGACCGGATGAATTTGCTCTGCCTGTAGAAGGTCCTCCGGAAGGAGAATGTCCTTTCTGTGAAGGATCTGAGAAGTTAACTCCTCCAGAGATATTTGCTGTACGTCTAACTAGTGCAGAGAGGAATCTACCGGGATGGCAGGTGAGAGTTATTCCTTCTATAAAACCATTCTTACGTATCGAAGGAGATCTTGAGCGTCGAGGAAAGGGAATCTATGATTTAATGAGTTCTATAGGTGCACATGAGGTTATTATTGAGACCCCCAATCATATTGGAAATATGGCAGACCTATCTTCTGAGCAGATAGCCAAAGTAGTAGCTACCTATATTGGAAGGATTAAAGATTTAGAAAGAGATGAGCGTTTTAAATATGTATTAGTCTTTAAGAACTATGGCTGGGCAGCTGGTGGAGGAAGACTAAAACATTCAAGGTCACAACTCATTGCTACCCCTGCAAACCCAAAGAGAGTAAAGGAGGAATTGGTAGGAGCTAGGAAGTATTTTGATTATCACGAGAGATGTATATTTTGTGATCTCATAAAGCAGGAATTAGAACAAAAAGAAAGGCTAATTTTAGATTTAGATGGATTTGTAGCAATTTCTCCTTTTGCAGCAAGGTTTCCTTTTGAGGTTTGGATATTACCTAAAGAACACTCTTGCGACTTTGCAAGATTAAAACCAGAATTATACATCCACTTAGGAGAAATGATGAAGATTATTCTTTCAAAGTTAAAGAAAGACTTATCCGATCCACCTTACAATTATGTAATCCATACTGCACCTTTCCGGAGACCAAAATTGGGTTACTGGAAAACAATAGAATTTGACTATCACTGGCACATTGAGATCATGCCGAGATTAACCAGAGTTGCGGGTTTCGAATGGGGAACAGGATTTTATATCTGCCCTATACAGCCAGAAAGAGCAGCCCAGTTTCTAAGAGGAGTAGAAGAGTAGAATGGGAGAGTTAAGGAGAGATCCAATTACTGGTAGGTGGGTAATCGTCGATACAGATTCACCTCTATCTCCAAAAGATTTTGAAAAAGAGATGCACCATTGGCGGGGTGGAGAGTGTCCTTTCTGTTATGGAAGTGAGTCTTTAACTCCACCTGAGATAGAGGCAATCCGTATAGAAGGAACTCATCCCAATACTCCTGGATGGAAGGTAAGAGTTGTTCCTAATAAATTTCCTGCTCTAAGGGTTGAAGGAGACTTAGATAAGAGGGGTGTGGGTATATATGATATGTCTTGTGGGATAGGTGCACATGAAGTTATCATTGAGACCCCTTATCATTACAAAGATATTCCCAGTCTCTTAGACGAGGAAGTAAAAGATATTTTGGAGATGTGTTGTAGAAGGGCTATAGATTTAAAGAATGATAGAAGATTTAAATACATTCTCATCTTTAAAAACTATGGGCCCTCTGCAGGTGCTTCTTTGGAACACCCTCACACCCAGCTCATTGCTCTTCCCATGATTCCCAAAAACGTTATAGAAGAGTTAAGCGGGGCTCATTATTACTTTGAATATCGTGAACGTTGTATATTCTGTGATATCTTACGCCAGGAATCACAGGAAAAAGAGAGGATAATCTCAGAGAATAAGAATTTCTTAGCATTTTGTCCTTTCGTCTCGAGGTTTCCTTTTGAGATCTGGATCTTACCCAAAAAACATAACCCAGATTTTTTTGGTATGAAGGCTGAAGAATTAGGAGATTTAGCTAAGATATTAAAAGAAGTCTTAAGGAGAACAGGAGAACTCTTGTTTTCTCCTGCTTACAATTATATAATCCATACTTCACCTTTAGATGGAATTGAATACGAAAGCTACCATTGGCACATCGAGATTATGCCAAAATTAACCCGAGTTGCAGGTTTTGAGTGGGGAACAGGTTTTTATGTCGTTCCTACTCCACCTGAAATAGCAGCAAAATACTTAAAGGAGGTGTAAGGTGTCAGTAAAAGTAGGTATAAATGGCTTTGGCAGAATCGGAAAGCTTGCTTTCAGAGCAGGTTATAAAAGAAAAGAGATTGAATTTGTAGCGGTAAATGATCTTCCCGTGGGTATGAACATCTTAGCTCATCTTTTAAAATACGATTCAAATTTTGGAGAGTTAGATTCTGAAGTAGAAACAAAAGAGAATTCTCTGATAGTCAATGGAAAGAAGGTATCTGTTTTGAGTTATAAGTCACCCTTTGAAATACCTTGGAGTGATTTTGGAGTAGATATTGTTATAGAGTCTTCCGGAGTATTTACAGATAAAGAGAAGGCAATTGGCCACATCGAATTTGGTAAGGTAAAGAAGGTAATTATTTCTGCTCCTGCAAAGAATGAGGATGTAACTTTAGTCTTAGGAGTAAATGAAGACAAATATGATCCAAAAAAACACAATGTGATTTCAATGGCTTCTTGTACAACGAATTGCCTTGCTCCCCTAGCGAAGGTATTATTAGATAACTTTGGTATAAGAAAAGGGCTTATGACTACTATCCATTCCTATACAAATGATCAAAGGGTATTGGATTTACCCCATAAGGATTTAAGAAGGGCAAGGGCAGCAAACTTATCGATGATTCCCACGACTACAGGGGCAGCCAAAGCCATTGGCTTAGTCATTCCAGAATTAAAAGGAAAGTTAGATGGTTTAGCTATCAGAGTCCCAACACCAAATGTATCTTTGACCGATTTGGTCTGCGAGGTAGAAAGAGATACTACTGTTGAAGAAATAAATTCAGTTTTCAAGAAAGCCTCAGAAGAAAGATTAAAAGGAATCCTTGAATATTCTGATAAGCCTTTAGTCTCCAAAGACTTTAATGGAAACTCACATTCCTGTATATTTGATAGTGGATTGACAAGGGTCATTGAAAAAAGATTGGTAAAAGTCTTGGGTTGGTATGATAATGAGTGGGCGTATTCTTGTAGACTTATTGATCTTATCGAATATATTGTAAAGAAAGGAGTTTGATGAAGAAATTATTCATTAAAGATGCTGATTTAAAGAATAAAAGAGTTTTGATCAGATGTGATTTTAATGTTCCCTTAGATGAGAACCTTAAAATTACCGATGATACGAGGATTAAAGAAAGTCTTCCTACCATAAAATACGCCTTAGAAAGGCAAGCAAAGAAGGTTATCCTGATGAGCCATTTAGGTAGGCCTGAAGGTAAAGTCGTTGAGAACTTAAGGCTTACCCCTATAGCAGAAAGATTAGAAGAATTATTAGGAGAAAGTGTTAAGAAACTCAATGATTGCATTGGAGAAGATGTCAAAAGAGAGATAGAAGATTCTAAAGAGAGAGTTATTCTGTTAGAAAATTTAAGATTCTACCCAGAGGAAGAAAAGAATAATACAGAATTCTCTAAGAAATTGGCTTCTTCAGCTGATATCTACATAAATGATGCCTTTGGAACATCTCATCGTGCTCATGCATCTGTTGAAGGGGTTACAAAATTTTTATTCTCAGTCTGTGGATTTTTAATGGAAAAAGAGATTGAATTTTTAGGTTCTTTGTTAGAAAACCCTCAAAGACCATTTACAATGATATTGGGGGGTGCAAAGGTATCGGATAAGATTGGCGTAATTCAAAATCTATTAACAAAGGTAGACAGAATATTAATTGGTGGAGGTATGGCTTATACATTCTTGAAAGCAGAAGGAAAGAGTATAGGTAAATCTAAATTGGAAGAAGGGAAATTGGAGATAGCCAGAGATATCTTAAATAAAGCAAAAGATTGCAATATAAAGATATCTTTACCTTTGGATAGTATTGTTGCTGATAAAATTTCACCTGAGGCTAAAATACAGATTTATAAAGAAGATGTTCCAGAAGGCCTAATAGGAATAGATATAGGACCTGATACCATAAATCTATTCAAAGAGGAATTAAAAGATACAAAGACGATATTTTGGAACGGACCATTGGGAATCTTTGAGATAGATAAATTTAGCAAAGGAACAGAAGAAATTGCTAAATTCATCACTAATTTAGATGCTAAGACTATCATCGGAGGAGGAGATACGGTTTCAGCAATTAAGAAATTCGGATTAGAAGATAGAATGAGCCATATCTCTACCGGAGGAGGTGCAGCCTTAGAGTTCTTAGAGGGAAAGAATTTACCAGGAATAGCTGCTTTAAGGAATAGAGATAAATAAAATATATGCGTAGACCTGTAGTCTGTGCAAATTGGAAGATGAATAAGATGATTTCAGAGGCAATTGAATTTGCTAATGGACTAAAAAGGGCTTTCTATGGGCAGGATACCATAGACATTGTTATCTGTCCTTCATTCGTTACTCTATCTGAGGTAAAGGATATTATCTTAGATTCAAATATTTTTTTAGGAGCCCAAGACCTTCATTTTGAAGATAAAGGAGCATTTACCGGTGAGGTATCCGGCTTACAATTAAAAGACATTGGTTGTAGATTTGTGATCATAGGCCATTCTGAGAGAAGGCAATATTTTTCTGAGACGGATGAAATGATAAACAGAAAGATAAAGACAGCTTTGAAAGTTGGTCTAAATCCAATTCTCTGTATAGGAGAAGATTTAGAAGAGAGAGAAAAAAACTTGACTTTAGATATATTAGAGAGACAAATTGAGAGGTGCTTAAGAGATATAAGAGGAGATGATATTTTAAATTTGGTTATTGCTTATGAACCTGTCTGGGCGATTGGGACTGGTAAAAACGCAACACCCCAACAAGCAGAAGAAGCCCAGCAGTTTATTCGCCATCTATTAGCTAAGATTTATGATAAAGATGTAGCACAGACTATCCGTATCCAATATGGAGGAAGTGTAACTCCAGAAAATATCTCCGAATTGATAATTCAACCGGATATAGATGGAGCTTTAGTAGGTGGAGCAAGTCTAAATTTAGATTCATTCATTCAGATTGTAAAGAGATGTATGGTTTCTTAATCGTCATTCATGTAATTGCCTGTATACTGTTAATTTTAACTATCCTCATCCAATCTGGTCGGGGAGGGGGGCTAATCGAGACGTTTTCTGGTATGGAATCTATATTTGGCCCAAAAACCTCTACATTTCTGACTCGCTTAACCTCTATCTTAGCTACAATCTTTATAATTAGCTGTGTTTCTCTTGCTTTTATTTCAGCCCAAAAATCAAAGTCATTGATGGAAAGACGTACTATCCGCCAAGAAATATCACAAGAACAACCTATAGAAAGACCTCAGATAGAGGTCTCTACAGAGGAGCCTTTAACTGAAGAACTCCTGCCAGAAGAAATCTCTACAGAAGAACTTTCTCCTCAACAACCTTGAGAAGACAAAAGTCCTCACAGACTAAATTTAAGATTTTAGCCCAGATTTTCTTATCTCTGGTTATTTCAGTTACATCTGTGGTTGAATATCTGCAGGCAGAGACAGAGAAATTTTCACCTGAAATCGGAACTTATGGAGGAAATATTATTCTTTCTACAACTTCTGATCCGCGTTCCTTTAATCCTATTTTAGCCAAGGAGACCTCAACTACGGTTATCACTTCCCTTATATTTGAAGGTTTGACTAGGACAGATGGAGTGACTCTGGAGATCTTACCAAACTTAGCTAAATTTTGGGAAGTCTCTGAAGATGGTCTAATTTGGACTTTTTCTCTAAGAGAAGATGTCCTTTGGCAGGATGGAAAACCTTTTACTTCTGAAGACGTAGTCTTTACGTTTAATGATTTGATATATAATCCTGAAATTCCTAATAGTGCAAAGGACATCTTCACCATTGAGGGAGAGACTTTTAAAGTAGAAAAAATAGATGATTTCAAAGTCAGATTTACCTTGCCTAAGAAATTTGCTCCTTTTTTAAGGAGTATGTCTCAGGAGATATTACCCAAACACATCTTATCCGAAGTGGTGAAAAATAAAGAATTTAATTTTACTTGGGGTTTAGATTCTAATCCGAAATCTATAATTGGTACAGGTCCTTTCAAATTATCCAAGTACTTACCTTCCGAAAAGATAGAATTAGAGAGAAACTCACTTTACTGGAAGAAAGATTCTGTAAGAAATCAACTTCCCTATTTAGATAAGATTATCTTCTTAATTGTCCCCAATCAAGATACCGCTCTATTAAAATTCCAAGAAGGCCAACTAGACTACTATTCTGTAAGAGGAAAGGATTTTCCATTCTTAAAAAGATTAGAAGAAAAGAGAAAGGATTTCAAAATTTTCCGGACAGGAGCAGATTTTGGTTCTAATTTTTTGGTCTTCAATCAAAACCGGAGTTTTGTTAAAAAAGAAAGATTGAGTTGGTTCTCAGATCTAAATTTTAGGCGTGCAGTTGCCCATGCCATTGACAGAGAAAGGATAATTTCAATCGTAATGAATGGTTTTGGGTATCCTCAGTATTCGGCAATGTCTCAGAGCTCAGGATTCTTTTACAACCCAGATGTGGTCAAATATGATTATAACTTAGAGAAGGCAAAATCTCTTCTTAGGGAGGCAGGTTACAAAGACCTAGACGCAGATGGAATCTTAGAAGATAAAGATAAAAATAGAATAGAATTCAATCTCTTCACAAATTCAGGTAGTACCGAAAGGATTCAGATTGCCTCAATCATCAGAAAAGATTTAGAAAAGGTTGGTATAAAAGTGAATTTTTTAGCTTTAGAGTTTAATTCAATAGTTGAAAAATTAGTCTCAACATTTGATTGGGATTGTATACTGATTGGTTTGACTGGTGGGATCGAACCACATTTTGGTAAGAATGTTTGGCATTCCTCAGGACATCTCCATATGTGGTATCCTTTACAAAAGACTCCTATTACAAAATGGGAGGAAAGAATAGATAAGATCTTTGATGAAGCGGTATCTGAATTAGATGAATTTAGGAGAAAATCTCTTTATGATGAATGGCAGATGATTGTTTCTGAGAATTTACCTTTAATATATACAGTCTTATCAGAGGTAATGTTTGCTGTCCGAGATAGATTTGGTAATCTATATCCTACTCCTTTTGGTGGAGCATTCCATAATATAGAGGAGATATTTATTCAGAAGAAAGATAGATGAGGGCATATATAATCAGAAGGATATTGATCTCTATTCCTCTATTGATAGCTATGACTTTCGTTACATTTATTTTCATCCAAATTGCTCCGGGAAACTTCTTCGATACTTTAAAACTCAATCCACAGATCTCTCCAGAGACTATTGAAAGATATGAAGCTATGTATGGTTTAGATAAACCTATAATTACCCAATATCTTTTTTGGTTGAAGAATCTCTTGAAAGGTGATTTAGGGTATTCTTTCTTTTATAACTGTCCGGTAAAGAGAATAATAACCTCAAGACTCCTTAATACATTGATCCTCTCTTTAAGTTCACTTCTCTTTACTTGGTTGGTAGCTATTCCTCTAGGGATATTTGCAGCTTTAAGACAGAACAGATTTTCTGATAGGACTTTAAATGTTCTTTCTTTATCTTTTCTCTCTACACCCTCTTTTTTCCTTGCTTTAATTTTCCTTTATTTGGCATCTTTGACAGGATTATTTCCTTTAGGTGGAATGCGCTCAGCAGATTTTGAATCTCTATCTGGGGCCTCCAAAGTTTTAGATATCTTAAAACATCTCTTTATCCCTACAGTTGTGATATCATTGGCTTCTATTGGTTCTCTACAAAGGATAATGAGAGCAAACTTATTAGATGTCTTAAGAAGGCAATACATTTTGACTGCGAGAGCAAAGGGAATACCTGAAAATAGAATTATTTATGTTCATGCTTTGAGAAATGCAATAAATCCTTTAATTACAATCTTTGGTTATGAGTTATCAGGCTTGTTGAGTGGTGTGGCATTGGTAGAGATCATCTGCAATTGGCCGGGTTTAGGACAAGTTATGTTAACCGCTGTAAGAGCTCAAGATATCTTTTTGGTTATGGCCTCAGCCTTTATTTCAGGTTTAATGCTTATCTTTGGAAATTTAGCTGCAGATATCTTATTGGCGGTGACTGATCCGAGAATAAGGTATGAATAAAGATCAAAATTTAAGGAGACCAGAGACCCTACTTCATTTTACTTGGGGTAGACTTAAGAAAAATAAAATAGCAATTTTAAGTCTTGGAATATTGATCTTATTTTATTTTTGTGCTATCTTTGCAGATTTTATCTCTCCATATTCTTTTGACAATGAAGAAAGAGAATTCTCTTTTTGTCCTCCCACAAAGGTCCATTTTTTCAATTTAAAGAAAAAAATATTCTTCAGGCCCTTCATTTACGGAATAAAACTGGAGTTTGATAAATACTATCGGCGTATCTATAAGGAAGATAAAGAGAAGATTTATTTTGTAAAATTCTTTGCTAAAGGAGATAGTTACAAATTTTTAGGGATATTTAAATTCGATCGTCATCTCTTTTTGGTCGAACCTCCTGCAAGGATATATATCTTCGGTGCAGATTCAAGGGGTAGAGATCTCTTCTCAAGAATCCTATATGGAAGCAGGGTTTCACTCTCTATAGGCTTGATTGGGGTTTTTATCTCATTTTTTATTGGTCTCTTCTTAGGAGGGGTATCTGGTTACTATGGAGGAAGATTAGATAACTTCATTATGCGTTTGACTGAGATGATTATGATGATTCCAGGCTTCTACCTTATGCTTGCTTTGCGGGCTGCTTTTCCTCCTCATATAAGCTCTTTACAGGTATATTTACTTTTAGTCTGTATCTTTTCTTTTATTGGTTGGGCGTCTTTGGCAAGAGTAATTAGGGGATTAGTCTTGACTTTAAAAGAGAGAGACTATGTATTAGCTGCTAAAGCTTTAGGATTGTCTGATTTAAGGATAATCTCCAGACACATCCTACCTCATACACTCTCCTATACGATCGTCGCCATCTGCTTGTCTATTCCTGGTTATATCTTGGGAGAAGCAGGTTTGAGTCTTTTGGGTTTAGGTATACAAGACCCATATGCTTCTTGGGGAAATCTACTTTCAGAAGCAATGGGGATTATAAATATTCGGTTTCATCGGTGGATATTAGCCCCTGGACTCTTTATCTTCATTACCGTCTTAGCTTTTAACCTCTTAGGTGATGGCCTAAGGGATGCCTTAGATCCTTTGATGAAGGAACAGAAGATAAAGATTTAGAAAAATTAAAAAGGGCGATAAGTTTAGTCAGAGATAATTTTTAGAAGATGAAAGAGATCCTTTCTATAAAAGGTCTGAAAGTAGATTTAAATGGTAAATCAATCTTGGATAGAATAAATTTAGAGATAAGAGAGAATGAGTGTTTGGCTTTGGTAGGAGAATCGGGCTCAGGAAAGACGATGACAGCTTTAGCTATTTTGAGATTATTACCCGAAGGAATGGAGATTACTGAAGGTGAGATTAAATTTGTGAAAAGAGATATCTTAAGATTGAAAGAAGACCAATTATCTAAAATTAGAGGAAAAGAAATTGGTATTGTCTTTCAGGATCCCTTGGCTTCACTTAATCCCTTATTTAAGATTAAGACCCAAATCCAAGAGGTCTTAAAGTGCCATCTCTCTCTAAAAAGAAATTTAGATGAGAGGGTATATGGGCTATTGAAAGAAGTAAAGATTCCTGAACCAGAAAGAGTCTCTAATTGTTATCCTCATCAGTTATCAGGAGGAATGTCGCAGAGGGCAATGATTGCAATTGCAATCTCTTGCAATCCAAAACTCCTCATTTTAGATGAGCCGACCTCAAATTTAGATGCAACTATCCAAGTGGAGATTTTAGATCTACTCTTGAATTTAAAGGAAAAATTAAAGATCTCTATTTTATTCATTACTCACAACTTAGGTATCTTAAAAGGTATTGCAGATAAAATTTCAGTTATAAGAAATGGCAGAGTCTTAGAGACAGGTGATTTCGAAGATGTGTTTAAAAGTCCGAAGTCAGATTATACCAAGAGACTTTTAGATGCATCATTTTAAAGACCAAATTTTTCCACTCCGGGAGTGGAAATAAATTAGGAAGTGTTTTGTGAGTGAGAGATTAAAAGTAGTATATTATTAAAAATGGAAAAGTTCATTTTGGGGTTAAGAAACATCAAGAAATATTTTCCCATAAGAAAAGGAGTTTTTTATAGGGTCTCTGGATTTATAAAGGCAGTAGATGGCCTTAATTTAAATATCTCCGAAAGTGAGACTTTAGGTCTGGTGGGTGAATCTGGATGTGGAAAGTCTACATTGGCTAAAGTGATTTTACGATTATACGAACCAGATGCAGGTGAAATCTTCTTTCAGGACAAAGAAATTACAAGGATTAAAT
>DDKR01000130.1 GCA_002340085.1 Candidatus Omnitrophica bacterium UBA2593 | reverse complement strand
TTCGATACAAATATGCCTAAAGATAATTTAGGTGGTATTGATTTTCGTAATCTTCCCATTGTCACCCAGGCTATTAGTAACCTAAGTCAAATATCTCTCAAATTTCACCTGCTTCAATCTATGAGGCCGATCTTACTGAAGAATGGCTTCAGATCCAAAGATTAATAGAAAGAAAAATTATTCCCTCAGCAGAAAGAATTAAAGAATACATCCAATTAGCTCTCCTTAAAGATGATTTTGTCGATACCCAAAGAGTTATCTCTTGTATCTCGGATATCTTGAGGATTGAAGAAGAATACTGTCTCTCTACTGATCCAATCTTAAAAGATATCTTAGTCATCCTTGAATCAGGAAGGACACCCCAAGAACTAAAAACTGTATTTACCACTCCATTCTAATCAAACTACCCCCCTTTTTTTGTAAACCTTCCCAAATTTAACAGACTAAAAGAAGTCTCAAAAAAGCTAAAAGATAATTTAGAGGCCTCATTCATCTATTACCTAACAAAGAAGAATCTCAGTTTCTGCATTTCAAAAAGTTATTAAATAACCAAAGATAAGCCAATACTATTTAACTTTTATAGATCAATTTTCCTGTAGAAATAATCTCTGAAAGGAAAGATAGAAGGGTTGGTCTTTTATACTCTTTAAGGCTATAACCTAAAGCCTCTATAGGCTCACCAAGAGAATACAAGGCTTCACCTAATAATTCTTGACGCTTCAAAATCCCCTTTTTCTCGAAAGCTGGTGAAATCACTGCAATGTCAATGTCACTATAAGACTTAGACTTACCCTTTCTATAGGAGCCATAGAGAATTAGGTATTTTACCGGTATACCCTTTTCAGTTAAGCTTTTTACAATTAGAGGAACAAGTTTATTTATTTTATCCTTTTTAGCCATCTCAACAGACTCTGGGTCTCTTTAAGGTATCTTAAGACAACTGTTTTGTTATACTCTCTCTTTATCTTTGTTATATCTTCTGGGTAGCGTGTGGGGATACTTGCCTGGTTTAAATGAGAGATTATCTTATGATATCTTGAGGGTATTTCTAAATCAGCTAATTTTATCAAGTAGTACAAATCATGCGTCTTAGGCGGGATCTTTTTTGTTCTTTTGGCAACAACAGCTTTTAGAAATTTCTCTATGGATAAGTGACACATAAAAATAACATAAATATACCTTTTACCTTTCTTCATAACCTTGGCTGTCTGTAAATCATATTCTGAGCTCTTAACCCAATTTGCAATAACTTTATTCACAATTACAAAATAGCATAACCATTATAAAAATCAAGAAAAAATCTGTTTTATTTCGGGAATAGGAAGAAAGGTTGTATCCTAAAGCTTTTAGAAAGATTAAAAGAATTAACTCTAAATTTTAAAAGAATTTTTTAGGTGAGTAGTTCATATACTTTGCCAATCTGGTGCAATCGTAAACGGTGTTTTCTTAAACTTTCTTTAAGACCGATAAGTTTATCTACTACTCCACTTGCATAATAACGCTCTCCACAATTAAGGCAAACCTCAGCTTTAACTTTTACTAATAGATAATTATTATTCTCTCTTACTTCTTCTAAAACTTCTTTTTCCTTAATTTCACCTCTACAGATAACACACCTCATTCTTTCCTCCTTCGGTAATTAATCCATAAATTTGGAGATATACAGTAATTACTACTAATGTACTCTCTTACCTTTTCACTATAGCACAGACAATATGTAAAGGTCTTCCTTCTTCAGTTTTGCCATAGATGAGGTAGCTCGGATACAGTCTATCTTTGGGATACTCCTCAATAATTTCTCCATTACAATATAAATTATGCTCTTTGAAAAGGTTTGATTAATCAATTTTATATCTTATAATAGAGCTATGACTTACGATAGATTCCAAGAAGAGGCAATATCTTATGTAAATGGAGGGTATTCAGTGATGGTATCTGCTCCTACTGGAGCAGGAAAAACCCTTATTGCTGAACACGTAATCTCTGATTGTATTGAGAAGAGCAAACGAGCTATCTATACCGCACCCATTAAAGCTCTAAGTAATCAAAAATTTAGAGATTTTAAATCTCAATATAAAGATAAGATTGGAATTGTAACTGGAGATGTGAGTATAAACCCAACTGCTCCTGTCTTGATTATGACCACAGAGATCTTGAGGAATAAACTCTTGACTGAAAAATCAAGATTTAAATCTATCCAATGGGTCATCTTTGATGAGATCCATTATTTAGATGACCTTGAGAGAGGTACAGTTTGGGAAGAATCTTTAATATTCCTACCCGAACATATAAATGTTCTATGTCTGTCAGCAACTATACCAAATATAGAAGAATTAGCTTCTTGGATTGAATCTATACATAAAAGACCTTTAAAAGTAATAAAAGAAGATAAAAGACCAGTTCCCTTAGAATTTAACTTCCATTGTTCAAATCAGATCATAGACAATCTAAAAGATCTGAAGAGAATTGGTTTTAGCCAGAAATCCTATTTTTATAAAAGAAAAGAATACAAAGAACATCTATTTTTGAGACCAAATAGACTCTCTACCTTAATCGGTCATCTCCAAAACAAAAATCATCTTCCTTGTATCTATTTTTCTTTCTCTAGGAAGAGATGTGAAGATTTAGCTTTTGAATTGTATTCCTTTAATTTTTTAAATGCAGAAGAAAGAGAAAAGATTACCTCTCTCTATGAGACTTTAGTTCAAAAGTTCTATTTAGAGAAAGAACCTTCTTATTACAAGATTAAACCTTTAATCCAGAGGGGTATTGCCTATCACCATGCAGGATTGTTACCTCAATTAAAAGAAGTCATTGAAAGATTATTTACTTCGAGACTCTTAAAAGTTATCTTCACAACTGAGACTTTTGCCTTGGGAATAAACATGCCAGCAAGATCAGTTGTATTCGATGAGTTAAGAAAATATTATGGTAGAGGCTATCGGGCTTTGAAAAGCCGTGATTTCTATCAGATGGCTGGCCGTGCTGGAAGAAGGGGCTTAGATTTAAAAGGCTATATCTATTCAAGGATAAATCCTTACCGTATAAACTTCCAAGATATAAATAGAATAATCTTTGCCAAACCTGAAACAGTTACAAGTAAGTTCAATACCTCGTATGCAGTAATTTTAAATTTATATAGGGATTTAAAAGAAGATTTAGTAGAGATTTATCCAAAGACCTTTCACTATTTCCAAGTAAGAGAAAAAGAAAAAAGAGAAGCCATCCAACTCCTAAGAAAAAAACTTCAGATCTTAAAGGAATTAAACTATATCAAAGAAGATACACTCACTAAGAAAGGTGAATTTGCCTCTTATCTCTATGGGTATGAATTACCTTTAACTGAGCTCTACAGCCAAAAATTCTTAGATAGATTCAATCCTATAGAACTAAATATTTTAATTTCTTCTTTGGTCTTTGAACCAAGAAAAGGACAAAGATTACCTCCTCTTTCAAGAACTTCTAAGAAGATAAGAGAGAAAACAGAAGAGATTATTAAATCTTTACATAATTTAGAGAAGAGATATAGGATTTGGCCTTTGAGTAAAGGTTTCTATTTTCATATAACCCCAGCAGTTGAAGCTTTTACAAAGGGAGCTGATTTTTCAAAAGTAAGAGATTTAACTGATATAGATGAAGGAGAAATAGTAAGATTCTTCCGTATGATGATTCAGATCTTAAGAGAACTCTACTCTTCTTCAGTAGTCGAAGATACCCTTAAAGAGATAATCTCAAAATCTATCCACTCTATAAACAGAGACATCATCGATGCACAGAGACAGATAGAATTAGAATAAAAAGACTTGACAAAAACAGAAAATATAGTATTATTAGCTAGTGAGATAGCATAGTATAGCTATTTTTGCGTAGCTACATAACAGGAATAAAGGGTTACAGTAATCTTGAAGAGGCTGCAAGGTTCTCTGTAGATGTAGTATGTATCCTTGTGGCTTTTTTATTTGGAAAGAGAGGTGAGGTAAAAAAGATGAAGGGAGCGGTCAAGAAGCTAATCCGCGAGAGAGGCTTTGGTTTTATCGAGACCGAAGACGGTAAAGATATATTCTTTCACCGAAGCAGTCTCATAAACACAAGTTTTGAGAGTTTAAATGAGGGCGGATCTGTAGAGTTTGAGGTAGAAAAGTCCCCTAAAGGTTTAAGAGCCATCAATGTAAAAGTTGTCTAATTTTTAGGCAACTGCTCTTAGATTTATCGTATTCAAAGAAGGTTTTTAACATCTTGCGAATGTATGGTCTTTATCAATTTTAAACATCCTTACATAAACGAGTTGATTTGTTAATTTTTTCTGAGTTTGAATAAAGACCTTTATATAGTTATCTGTATAGCCTTGTAGAAGGTCTGTTTTTTCATCTAAATTTTCTTCAACTAAAACCCTTAAATCTCTATTTAAAAACCTACTTTTAAATTCAAAGGATATATCCTCGGCTAATTCTCTTAAAATCTGAATCCTTTTTTCAATAACATTAAAGGGAATTTGAGGCTTGAAATAGAAAGCAGCAGTATCTTCTCTTCTACTAAAGGGGAAAATATGGATACGATGTGGTCTTATCTCTTTTATGAGATTCAATGTATTATTAAAATTTTCCTCAGATTCTCCAGGAAAACCAACCATAATATCTGTAGTAATAGCTAAATCTAGGATTTCTTCTCTTAATCTATAAATTAACTCTTTATATTCAGAACCCTTAAAATTTCGATTCATCCTTTCTAAGATTTGATCATCTCCTGATTGGATAGGAATATGTAAATGCTTACATAACTTCTTAGATTCCTTCAATCTCTCTATTAATTTATCATCTATATCTTGAGCCTCAATTGAACTCAGGCGGATGCGAAAATCACCTTCAAGCTCTTCTAATTCTTCGATTAAATTA
>DDKR01000028.1 GCA_002340085.1 Candidatus Omnitrophica bacterium UBA2593 | reverse complement strand
GTTAGAGATGTAGCGATGCGTCCACCTCTGAGAGCATCTCGAGAGATTGAGTCAAAGGCTTCTTTGGCATAGAGGAGCAAGTCTTTTAGCTTTTGATCTGACATTCCATCTAATTGTGCAGTCTCGATCATCTCAGAGACGACCTGAGCAGGAACAGCAATGGCATTGAAGCGATTATTTATCTGATGACCAATACCTGCACCCAAAGTACCAATAGCCCGTAGATTCTGTTCATGGAAGGTCTCAGCTAAGCTCTTTCCTCTCTCTTCAATAAAGATACAGTTCTCAACTGCTAAGGCTGCTTGGTTAGCTAAGATCTGGAGTACATTTAAGCTCTCCTGAGAAAGACTACGATTGTCTCGTCTCTGATCTAATACCAAAAAACCAATGAGTATCTCCTCAATAAAACAAGGAATGATAGCCGAAGCTGAAAGTCTGGCCATCTCACTAAGTACTGGCTCATCCTCTGAGGTCTGTATCTTGAGTTCTTCGTATAAGAAGGGAGCTTTTTTGGTATAGAGATGTTGAATCAGAGGATTCTTCTTATCCAAAGGTTCAGTCTCAAGAACTTTTGAAGGGATTCTTGTTGCTCTTCTTAAGTATTGATTGGTCTGGTTATCTAAGAGATAGATACTACAGTTCTTAAGCTTCAACTTCATTGAGACCAGATATACAACTAAATTGACTAATCTTTTAAGATCCCTCACCAAAGTCATTCCCTCTGAGGCTTTGATGAGCATAGCTTGGGCACGCCTCTCCTCAGCTTGGATTTTAGCTTCAGCTTGTTTACGAAGATGATTATAGATGAGAGGACCAATTGAAGCTAATAGAACAGCAAAAGAAGTTGAAGATAACCAAGATTTAGTAGTGTAACCTACCCAGAAAGGAATCCCCAAAACAAAAAGATAAACAAAAGCAAAGATTCCCGCCCGGGTGAGGGCGATGGTAATATCTAAAAGGCGATATTTGACGATAGCATAGGTAACTATAACAGCCCAGCCAATAAGTAAGAGATCATGAGGAATAGGTTCTTTATGAATGTAAGCGGCAGTCAGATGTAATATACCACCTCCCAATGCAATAAAGAAACCTAAGAATAGATATTTTAACTGGTTTTTTCTATATCCTGTTGTATTATGAGTAGTAATAAATATTTGGTAAATGGCATAAGGGCATAGAATTCCAAAAAATAAAATAAAAACTGGATATAAAAAACCAGGGATTACTGCAGAGTGTGGAGCCCGACGAATTATACCCTTAATAAAATTGGGATTAAAGAGAATAGTTAAGAACAATATCGAAATTAAATAAAAACTTCTTATTATATTTTTCTCTACTTTTCTTTTATCTATTCCAATCATCACAAATACGAAATGGAAAAAAGCTGAGGGAATAAAAACTGCGGCTATATAGGTGAACCTTCCATAAAGTAATGCTTTTTCATCTGTAGAAGCTATATATGTCAAAAAAGGGAAAAGACACCATAGTCCTATTAAAATACTCACAAGTGAGAAACTTCGATTTAAAACTTTTTTTATTCCTTGAAAGTAAACAAAGACGCCCAAACTTATGCAAATAATAACAGCCAATAGTGAACTTATTGCATAGAAATTCAAAATCTCCTCCCTCTTTTGGTTATTTACCTTCTGGTTAAACTAATTCCTTGAAGATGAGTAGTCTTTTGCCAGACATAATTTAATTCTCCATAAGGACCACCTGTTTTCTTAATTCCACCCTGTACAGGAAGATAATAGGAGAAATCAACATGCCTTGAATTTACTCTTAATAATCCACCAGCGTCCAAATATTTTATAAATTTCCTTATATAAGTGTAGGAATTTACCCATGCTGAAATCCTTAAGCCGTATTCATTCTGATTACCAAAGCGTATCATTTTATTGAATATCTCCTCGTCCTTATTTTTTCCACTTTTTTCTGAACTAATTTTTATTATTGGCAATAAAGGAAAGAAATTTTCCTCTTTTACACACATCATCTCTTCGACTTTTTTGTCGTCTTCGATGCTTAAGAGCGTAGGTTGGATATATACTCCTGTTGGATCTAACTTACCTTTCCAATCTATACGTTTTCCTCCGCAAAGTAATTTAACACCTTTTTCTAGAGCATCATTTAAGAATTCAAAGAACTCTTTAATATTAACAACTGGTGTCAAACAAGTATTTTCGTCAGAAGGCAAACCTACCTTTAAATCTTTAATCCTCTCTAAAAATCTGGTGATGAATTTATCATAAATGTCTTCATGGACAACTATCGTTTTAGGAACTATACAAATTTGAGTGGAACCTAAGAATGCATCCATTGAAGATTCTATTGCACTCTCAAGATCACAATCTTTCCAGACAAATAACATATCATTTCCTGAGAGTTCAAGGATAGGTTTCTTGTCCTTCTCAAAGGCACGCCTTCCAATTTCTAGACCTATTTGACTATCACCAATATAGAAGATATCCTTTGTATAAGGACTTGAAAGCCATTCTTCGGTTATTTGTTTAGAATTACCCAATACGATATTTAGAGCACCATCAGGAGCATTATTTTCTTTTAATGCTCTATTTACAATCTCTTTCCACAAGAAGATAGTGGCAATTGGCATTTTTAAAGGAGGTTTAACAATTAAAGTATTTCCACCTAAGAAAACGAAAGCCGCTCCTAAGGAACTGCTACAAGAAGCATTTTTGGGAGGACTTAAGCATACTACACCATCTGGTTTACGCACCCAATAGAAAGTTTCCTTACCACACCTACCGACTTCTCTCCATAATTCATCTTTAAATAAATCTAAAGACTCTTTACGATACGACATCTCCATCCCAGAAAACTCCCACTCTGCCAACTTATGTGGATGTCCTTCAATTATCAGGAGTTTAATAAGTTCTTCTTTCTTCTGAAGAAGGTATTTGTGGATGTCATAAAGAATCTTTCTTCTCTTAGCAACAGAGAAATATCTGAATTCTTTGCTTGCTTTATAAGCAGCTTCCATTGCCTTTAAATTTGTATCCTCTCTTCCTACGCAATACTTAGCAAATATGTATTCATTCACTTCCGGGGAATCTTCTGAGATCTTCCCCATCTTAAGTTGAGTTAAGATCCTAAAGGTTGTTTTAAAATCACTTATAACCTTATCGGCATAGGGAAAATACTCATACACCCCTGTATCTAAATCTTCTCCATCAACTAAGAGAGTAAATTTTTTCATTATTAGCCAATGGTTCTCTTGATTATCTTTAAGAACTCTTCATTATCAAAAGGCTTGTATAAATAATCTACTACTTCTAAATCCATAGCACTTTGGTATTTATCTAAGTCAGCATAGCCGGTAATTAAGACCTCGGGGATGGATTTCTTATCTTGTCTTTCTAAATAACTTCTGATCTCTTTTACCGTTTCAATTCCATCCATCTCAGGCATCCTGACATCAGCAATTATAAGGTCAAAATCTTTCTCTTTTACTTTCTCTATGGCTTCTCTTCCACTCTTTACTACAGTTGTATCATACCCTTCTTTACTCAATAACCTTAATAAACTCTTTGCGACTATCTCTTCATCATCAATTATTAAAATACTCTTTGCCATTATCTTAACCTTTTAAATTGTTCTTCTAACCACTCTTCAACCTTAGACTTTCTGAAGCGCCACATTCTTCCTGTTTTAAAAGCAGGGATCTTTTTCTCTTTGACCCATTATTTAGTATAACAGAATATTACTTATCACATCAAGAGAAGTCTTTGGAAGATAGACATCTCTTCTTCTGCTCCTCAGTAGCTAAAGGTAAGAGGATGTAAAAGGTAGCCCTTTTTAGATACTCTGATTCTACCCAGATCTTTCCTCTGTGAGCTTCGATTATCTGTCTTACCATCCACAGGCCAATGCCAGTTCCTTTTTCAGATGTTGCTTTTGAGGTATAGAAAGGAACAAAGACTTTGTCTAATTGTTCTTTAGTCATGCCAATACCATTGTCTTCTATGGTTATGAGCATATCTTTTTCCTTGACTTCTGCTTTAATCTTTGCCTGAGGTTGGTAATCTGGAAAATCTATTCTACCAGCTTTTATCTCTTCTATCTTCTTGTTATTTGCATCTCGGGCATTATCGAGAAGATTAAAGAAGACACTGTCTAATTGAGAAGGATTACCAAATAGAGGAGGCAGGTCTGAAGGAAGTTCTAATTTCAGATTCAGCTCTTCCAAAGGAAACTTAAAGAATAGAAGATTCAATACCTCTTCAATGATTTTAGAGAGAAAGACTAATATATACTCCTCAGTCTTACGAGAGAAATGAGTTAGAGATGTAGCGATGCGTC
>DDKR01000055.1 GCA_002340085.1 Candidatus Omnitrophica bacterium UBA2593 | reverse complement strand
CCCGGCTCTTAGAAGGAACAGTCGAGACTGTAGCTACTGATGGTAGATTAGAACCAAATTCCTTATTCAGAGGAAAGATTTTAGATGCCAGACCATTTGTAGTAAGAGACAACAAAGCCTGTCTGCGTTGCGAAAAAGATTTCAAGAGTGGATTTGATATTGTAAGGGAATTTAGTATCAGTCTTCTCTTAGAAGCAATCAAGAGTAGCGATTTTGGTAAGGGTAAAGATACGGGTATGAGGATGGAAATCAGAAGGGATGTGATTTTTGATGAAAAAATAACCACATTAATAATTATCTATAGGCCGAAAGGAAGAATCACTTATGAAATTATTTCTGCTACCGGCGAGATAGAACCAGGATATGTATTTAAAGGCAAGACTTTAGCTCGGCTTTATCCTAAAGAAGATGGGAGATTTCCTGGTTGGGCAGTAGTTGAGGAATTAGTAAAGATAGACTTTAAAGAGATAGAAGAAAAACAGGCCAAACCAATCTTTTACTTCAAATATGACCCTAAAACTAAGACTATTTCTTTATTTGGCAGGGACACCAAACCCGCAGATAGAGAAAAGTATTCCAATGTCTTGGGTTGGTCTATAGAGTTAGGAGAGAGAGTACTTGTAGTAAATAGACAAAGCATTGACTTTGAGTTGGTTCAGGAATTAGATTGGAAAGGTAGACTAATTAAAGAATTTGGTATAGTTGAGGGAGAAGAGGAGATCCGGATAAAGTTTGAGAGAGGATTAATCCAAATAACCGAAGAATTATTAGGGAAATTGTTAGGAATAAAAGAAGGAGGAGCATATCTACTCAGAAAAGAGAATAATAAATTCATCGTTGGAGAAAGGATATTCAGATCAAAGAAGATAGATTACTTAGCTGATCTTCCCTTTAAAGAATGGTCAAAAAATCTAATCACTCTAATTAAATACTTAGAGTCAAAAGGAGTTAGCTTCTCTCTACCTAAGAGGTTCACCTCTGAGCTTAGATGGGAGGAGATGAATGAAAAAGAACTTAGAGAGATGATAAAAGAGTTTACCTGGGTACAGATCGATGTTTTGAGTCCAGAAGGAGAAGTTTTAGTTAACTCTTATCAGGCATTTAAGGATAGAGATACACCTGTAATTAAGATCTTTGGTGAATTAGCTGAAGGACCAAAAGGATTATTAGGAATAGATAAAGGTGGCTTGGTAGATATTGAGGTGGAAGCTAAAGGAAAGACTTTAAGCTTCCGTTTTGATTTGGATAGGAAAAACAAAGCACTAACCGAACCGGTGAGTATTTCTTGGTATACAAATGAAGAAGATAGCATCGTCGTTGATTTCTATAAGCGGTTAGTATTTATAGAAGGAAGGGATTGGCGGGATAAGTATCTGATTGGAAAGAAGCATTTAAAGATAAGAGATCATTCTATCTTTGATAACTGGCAGACTCTTTTAGATAGATTAGATGAAGTAGGAAGGTGGCCAATAGAAAGAGAAGAAGTACTCAAACACGAAGATATTACTGTAATTATCAATAATCAAAAGATTACCTACCCTTCTGCTCTCTTACGTGCCTTAGAGATTCCTTCCTATGCAATCACTTCTTATTTTATTGGTAATGGCGAGGCTAAGAAAAGAGTGGTTGTAAGTAGAGGAGAATTAGAAGAAATAGACTGGGAGAATGGTTTAATTACTTCTTTTCATCAAGTAATTCTTCGTTATAAGGACAAACACAAACAGCAAGAATTAAAAGTCTATTATAAAACCTCTCGTGATTTTAGAGGAAATGTAAGGATTAAATTCTTCTATGAGGATTCCGAATACCAGAGACCGATTTCAGGAACCTATGTTTATGATATTAATAAGTATGGTATCGGTAAGAGATCGTTGAAGGTAGTCAAAGATGTTGTAGATAAAGAGGATATCATAAGAATCTTCGGAGAAAAAGATACTTCTTGGCAGCAGTTCTTTATAAACCCAGAGGGAGAAAATCTTATATTTAAAGAAAATGCCTATGAATTGATAAATAACGCAAAGATAGATGAGGTTAAGAAAAAGAAATTATTGATTATTTATCCACACCTTTTCAGATATAAAGGAAAATGGGTTATCTCTGAAAAAAGTGAGTTTAATGAAGAACAGACCTTAGACTCCAGAGACATAAATGGAGAAAGGTATAAAGAAAAAGTATTTCTTTTTGATATAACAGAACTCAGACCCCAAGGTATTGAAATCAACGAAGATGATTTATTTGAAAATTATTCTTTGTTAAAAGAGGAGATACTTTCTTTGCCTGAATCGCAATTAGTAAGAAGTTACAAAATAGGGATGAGCGGAGGAGGAAGGCCGATTTTGCGGGTAGATATAGATAAGTTTAAAGATATTGAGCTTCCATGGGTGGCATTTCTTCTCTATGATATCTCAAATATCGATGATGCTGGATACTTTGAGCTTGGCTGGGCAAAAGAGAGTTATGTCTACAGGTATGATCCTAAAAAAGGTTTTCATTCTGCTGAATATGCTAAAGTGCCTTGTTGGAGAAATATTAGCCGTCTTTGGCAGGAGATTAATCATTGGAAAGATAGTAATTGGTCAATTCGTTTTTACAATCGGAAGATTAAAGAAAATAAAATAGAGTATGATGTCTCTGATAAGCGAGAAATTTCATGGCGCTCTCTTCTACTCCGATTAGACGGAAGAGAATATGCTAAATTTTATAAAGGCATGGGGATAGATAGCCCTAAATTAGAGATGCTTTATTTTGATTCGATTGGTTTGCCTTCTTATTCTATGCAGGTCAGTAAAGATGGCAGGCAAGATCTCTATGGTGTATTCGGAGTCAAATTCTTTTCTAAAGATGACAAATTATACTTACTGATCGAAAAACAAGTTGTTCGGGCTAGTATCTTCCGACAGATATCAAACAGGATTTGTGAGTTTATAGGGTGGAATACTAATGAAGTGTATTTAGTACATAAAGGCACCATTATTCTTGTTAAGAAACCTTGGTATAAAAGAGAATTTCCTCATTCTGGAATGTTCTCAATAACCGAGAAGACTCTGAACAGCTTTTTAGGAAAACTTTTTGATTCTATCCGCGGTATGGAGATGAGAAAAGATAACCCCAAGAATAATCCTGAGAAGATACTTAAGAAGACAACCAAGGAGGGGCTTAATGAGAAATCTGATGGGGAGAAGAATACATATGTTGACAGTGGAATATGGGTAGGAGCCTTTGTCGGATGGATAATTCATTGGGGAGGTATTTGTATAGGAATTATATTATTCTTCGGGATTTTACGGAGATTCCTTGAAGGCAGATTTAGAAAAGCCCCTGACAAAAAGAGAAAGAATTTTAATGAGGCCTCTTTAGAAGATCTCCTAGATATGGGATTTTTAAAGATTGAGGCAACGGCAATATTAGATTTGCGTCGACACCGAGGTTATTTTAAAACTTATGAAACTTTGAAGGGTGCTATAGAAAAAGAAATACTCAGCAAAGTCCTTTCGGGTAAAAGAGAAGATGAGATAAGAAGGCACAAGAGACGGCAAGAAAGAGCAATGAGAAGATTGGAGAAATCGTTTAATATAACATATGAGACAAAAGGCCTGACTCTACCATCTCAGGAAGATATCTCTGATATCGATAAATTATTGGATATCTATGGCTTAACAGACAAGGGCTTAACAGACAAGGGCTTAACAGACAAGGGCTTAACAGACAATGCTAATTTACCAGTAGGATTAAGTGAAATTTTGAAAGCCAGCGGATTAAAAGTAGAGGAGATAAAAGAAATCTTAGATAGACTTATTCCTTGTCGAGGTATGGTCTCTGAAGAGGTTTTCTGCGGAAGGTTCTTAGCCGATGTAATGAGAGAAGCTCATTTCTCTCCAGATACCTCAATGAAGGAAGATATCGAAAATAAGATAAAAGAGCAGGTACATAAATTGTTTAAGAATTTAAAGTTAGGGATTACACCTGAAGAAGAAAACTTTTTAGGAGAACACGCTTACCTTTACGATACAATCATCAAATCAATAAAATATGCAGCAGATTTTGAAGAGCTTGATCTTCCAAGAGAAAAATCACCATCAGATTGGTATGTAGTCACCAATGATGATTTAGAAAAGGAAGCTAACCTTGATCTTGGAATAAGAGCAAGGCTTGTCTCATTAGAACAATACGTATTGATGCAGGTTATCGGCTTAAAAGTCATAACTATGAATGGGAATGGAAGGTTTGAAGAGTGGCTTTATAAAAAGATAACCTCTGATTCAAGGACTAGTAATTGGTATGAAGATCCAGAGCAAGGTGAGAAGGTTATGGAGTCTATCGATAAAATCTATGGACCTTTAGGGCATAGCGGAAAACTTCTCTCCAAGCAAATGCAGAGCAAAGCAGAGAGTATAAAGGATAGATTTGGGATTCACAGGTATCATCAGTGGTCTCTACTTTGGGAAGAGCTCAATGACGCCTTTCGTTATCTATTAGGACAAGATGATTGGGAGTCGGATGGAAAACTCAATATAAAAGATGAGAAGATGCGTTCAAATATTGAGCAGTTACATAACAAGATAGAGAAGTATCTTACACAGATATATAACGGCCAAAAGATGGATGAAGATGAATTTTTGCGTCTAATTCGAGCATTAATTATGAGCGTAGAGTATGCTCAAGAGCGGATAAGGACAAAACATCGTCTGCACTACTATCAATTCTTCTGGATGCCTTTCTGGAAATTTGTTATCAGCCGTACCTTAAGGAAGAAAGTCTTAGCTAAGGGTAATCCTTTTGAAGCTCATCTTACCGATTGGAATAGAAACTTTAATGTTATGGTGGTATTCCTGTTTACTTTTGGTTTTATGAGTTATCTTATTGTCAATGCTTTTATCAATCTTGGATTGGTAGGGATTCCTTATTTTGTGCTCTTCTGGCCAGGTCTTTTCTTTATTCCTTTGGGTTTAGTCCTCATACAACTCGTCTTCTTAGGACTAAGATATAGAAATATAAAGAAAGTCAATGTAAAAGGAGTTGTAGATAAACACGTCATTCAGTTGGGAATCCAGGCACTTATATTAGTTGGAGGGTTTCTCCTTACTTTGTTTGTTCCTCCTACAATAGTGATTGAGATTCCCGAAATTATCAGGATAGGGTTAAAGATTATCCTTATGATAATCGTCTTTGAGACTTTACGTCTTACTTTCTATTCTGTACATTACGCTCGAAAAGCAATTATCTGCCGACAGCATTATAAGAAAAATGATATTTACTCGATAGTAAAGTATAAAGAATTACCTGCTGCTTTGGATAGGTTATTTTCTGATAAAAGTAAAGGATGGTATTACAATACTTCCCAAACAACAATGGGTAAAGAAAGAATAGAGATGTTTCGAATGGCAATCCTCAATGAATTCTCAAATGAAGAAGACTATCAACTCCTCATTTCCAAAAAGGATCTTAATGAATGGGAGGATTTACTTGAGCGCTACAAGGAAGGAGAAAGAGATATAAAGGAATTAAAGCGCCTATTGACTAATGGAGATAAAGAGACTTCTAAAGAAAGGATGCATCGGATTATCCACTGGGTAAATGATCAACTAAGGATGGATAAACCTTCTCCTCCCCAGACATTACGCGATTTACTCCCTTACAATCTCTCTATGCAAGGGTTTCAAGAGGATGCTTTTTTTGACAAAGACCAATTAAATGAGGTCGATGACTCTGAGAGTGCCCAGACTACTAGATTAGGAATGTTAGCAAAATACAAACCTGCTTATTGGAAGGCGTTAATTGCTAAATTAGAAGAAGGAATAAGAGTAGATGGAGAAGAAGTTAAATTGACTGAGGAAGAGAAAAATAAGATGATAGCTTTAGCTAAGAATCCTTCGCAGAAATTAGAGATTAATGAGCAGCTTATGGATTATATAGTTCGATGGGCTAATACCCATTTAGGAACATTGTGGAATACTGCATTTTCTGCACTTAAGGTAAAAAGGAGATACGAGTATACAATAAGAGCAATTGAACCTGGCTATTTCGATAAAGATGTCAGATTACTCATAGAAGAAAAGACCAGATTTATGATGAAGCATTCTGGTTCTCTGGTTCCTATTGAAGAGAGTTTTATGAGATTAAATGATGAGGAAAGAGGAGGTGCCCAGATAAAGACTTTTCGTGAGTATCTTTATTACTATCTGCCTTTAATGAGAAAGAGGTATTTGAAAGGAGAGATGACCGAAGAAGAATTACGCGGAGAAGCAGACCGGTTAGCACGCTTAATAGAAGATAATTTCGGTGAGGATAGAACATATTATACAGCAATTAGACCTTTAATTTCAGCAATAGTTATGAACGGATTAACCGCAACTTGGAATAGGAAAAAGAACGAACAGATCCATTTCTTCAAATGGAATTCTCTAACTGCTTCTATGCCTTATACTTTCTCTTTAGCTCTTGATCTTATCGATGCCGATCATCATGCGCGTACAGAAGACATTTGGTTTATGCCAGAGGCGTTAAGTGAATTTTTATACAATCCTCGACTTGGAGCAGCTATTCCTATAATCGATCATTACCTTGCCAAGGGCTTGGGAACTGTGGGTAAGATTATTCCTCCTGGAGAAAACGCCTTTTATTATCATACCCAAACTGGCAAAGACCTAATGGGAGGCTTAACTGCTTATGGAAAATTCCTCGTAAGGACAAAGGCAATGCGTTGGTCAGAAGGATTATCTGGTGACGACTATGTTGCTGAGGATGCCTTAACTGTAATTAGATTTCGCAGTTTTGGTTATACTTGTATCCAGGCAAGGTATCTTCGAAAGGGTAAAAACTGGATGTATCTGGCCATTAACCACAAAGCGCCTTGCTTTAAGTGGTCAAATGATAGTGGAGAGTGTGCAAGAGGAAGAATTCCTTTAAAGTTGCTTCTCTCTGATAAAGTCGAACCTACTTATATTATCGATAATTTCTGGTGGGATGGATTTGGCTTTTATTACAAGAAACCCCATATTCCGAGGTATTTGAAGTGGCTTGTTGTTTTTTATCTCATCTTTAGTTGGAATCTATTTGCCGGGCTTCCTCTCCTTTTCTGGATGATAGGTTTGTTATTCTCTCAAGCTGTAAGTTATGGTACCTGGTTTAATTATGCTTATGAAGAACATCACGGTTTACTCAAAGGTCTATTTCTTGCTCTAAGAGACATCGCTTTGAGAAATTACTGGTACTATGTGCATTGGATATTTAACTATGAGGAAGCAGTAAAATTAGGCACAGAGGGGTTTGCTAAGTTTATCTCTACCGGAGGAAAAGGAGCATGGATAAAAAGAGAAACAAGATGGCAAGATATCTATTTAAGGGATGAACATGCCACGAGAACAGGTGTTTTCTGGTCAGTGATATTATTGGCTTTTGCTCCTTTTGCTCCCTGGTTGATCTTTATTTGGGCTCTTACCTATTTTGCCTTCTTTGCTGCCTGGATGGGTATTTATATCGTCAATCCTAGACTAAAAGGACGTAAAGGAGGTTGGTTTGATACTCTTCGACAGATCTCTTTTGCTGGCTTGTGGGGATTCCTTGATGCCATTAATCATCTCAATATAAGGATTTCTCCTGCGTGGTTCTTAGAGAAGAAAATTTCTTATTCACAAATAGGACTTATAGATACGATTGCGGGAAGAATATTTGGAGATAAGAGACCAGATCAAGCTGATTTAGGCCCCCTCTTTATGCTCAAAGTATATAATCAGTATGTCTCTCATTACCGCCGTTTGTTTGGTACTGTCTCTATAGTAGCAATGATTGGGATAGTAAAGAAATTAGAAAAGGGATCATTTGATAGGTTCACAGAAAAG
>DDKR01000157.1 GCA_002340085.1 Candidatus Omnitrophica bacterium UBA2593 | reverse complement strand
CATTTAATGTGAGTCAATTCGGCCAGAACATTTTACTTGATAAAATATAAAATTTGTGGTATACTTTAAATAGAAACTAAAGTCGTTCTTTTAAAAGGAGATATTTCTTTACGATAAAGGTAAACTATCCGAAAGGATGGGGCACAAAGCTAAAGGACCTAAGTCTTTGAGATGAAAGTCTCAAAAGATATGGTAGCCAGTTGCCGAAAAAAGTAAAAGGCGTCTTAATCCACATCGACAGATTATAGAAATAGAGTAAAAGGTTATACTATGATCTGTGAAAGTGGATTAGAAAAAACCCATTCAGAAAGATAGAATGGGTTTTTTGTTGAAAGACAATTTAACCCTATTTTCTTTCGGAGATAGGGTTTTTGATTGCGTCTTCTTTTGGATAGAAATAAAAATAAAAAAGAAAGGAGGTGAAAAGAAATGAAGAGGATAATTGGGATATTTATCGTCATCAGTTTTGTCGGTGTAGGTAGTGTCTATGCTTTGACTGTTACAGGTGATCAAGGGGTAACAGTTACCTCAGGGCGTACATTGACTATAGCTGTTCCAGCAGCAATAACTCACGCCTTAACTGCACCATTGGCTACAGGAACAGAAACCATTGCATCTGGTCAAAGCGTGGTCTTAGAGGGTAATGACTTTGATAATGGAGTAGGTGCTTCTCTTGTACCCTATATCACAGTTGCAATGACTGGAACAGTAACTAATGCAGAGATCAAACTTACAAGTATTGCCTTGAGTAAGACAGGAACTGTAACTCATGCTGCTGCTCCTGCAGATATCACCTTAAGTGGTACAGCCCAGAATTATGCAGTACCCGATGTAGCCCAATCAAGCACATATGGTGAGTTAACTGGTAGCCATAATTTGGTGATCAACAAATTAGGACCCAATGTTCCAGCAGGTAGCTATTCTTTGACTATTACCTATACTGGAAAAGATGGGGGTGCATAAAGAAGAAGGAATTTAGGGTGAAAGAAAGCTGTTGCGAGATAAAGAGACACCTTTGAAAGATGAGGTGTCTCTTTACTATTGACAAATTTAATCGTTGATTTAAAATAAGATGTGAGGTTATGTGGAAAAGATTTTTTATGTTGAAAAGATCTTTAAGAATGAGTATAATAATAGGAGGATTGATCTTTGGGCAGATAGGTATTGTCTATGTTCAGACGGCTACAGGTAGATCTGGACAGACAACTACTTTAATTATAGAGGTTAATCCTACGCTAACTTTGATTGCACCTGAACCAATGAGTTATACTTTAATGAACCCAGTAGGTACAGGACGGGAAAGCGTTGCTTTAGGTCAACAGGTAATCGTCAAAGGAAATTACTTCAACAATACCACTGACCAACCTTATCTCAGTGTTTCAGTAAGTGAGACGCATCCTAATGTCATTCTGAAACTTACCAATATTAAGGTAGTAACTATAGGCACTGTAACAGCAAATCCTACTACATCAGATATAACTTTAAGTACAACTCCAGAAGGTTATGCTCTGCCTGATATTGACCAATCAGCTGCAACTGGGGTAGTAACCGGAACTCATAATCTGATAATCGAAAAAACCGATGTAATACCTATGGGTTCATATTCATTGGGTCTCATCTGGACTATTAGTGATGGTGGATAGAATATCAATTTAGAAATATAGAGAGGTGGTTAAATGAAAGGTATTATTTTCTTGATCTGCTTGGTGTTTCCAGTTAGTTGTTATGCTTTAACTATTGGGCCGACTACTATATCAAACTGCTATAATCCAGGTGAGAGTGTAGAAGGAGCAATAAATGTATACAACGAACAAGATGTTCCATTGAGGGTAGAAGTTGAATTTGGCGATTGGATATTTAAAAAAGATGAACCAGGAAGAGTAGAATTTATGCCTCCAGGTACAACTCCTTATTCCTGTGCAGATTGGATCCAGGTAGATACCAAGGAATTTGAGCTTTCACCTAAAGAATCTCGCCAAGTAAATTACATCATAAGTTTTCCTCCAGATGCCAAAGAAGGAGGATATTATGCAGCTATTTTCTTTGTAGCAGCAGTCAAATCTCCCCCTCCTGAAGTAAAGAGAGGAGATAGAGAAAGCAAGATGGTTATCAGCCAGACCGTGCGTTTAGCAACACTCATCTATAATGAGATAATCGGAACTCCTAAAAAAGTCTCATTAGTTGACTTTGAGGTTTTACAACCTGACAAGAAAGTAGTAAAAGTTATCTATAAGATGAAGAATGAAGGTTCTGGTTATGTTAAGTCTGAAGGAAAATTTCACATCATAGATGAATTAGGAAATTTATATGGAAGCGGGGTTTTATCGATTGCCAAGATGCAGCCAGGAGATACTGCTGGAGGAGAAGGCGAATGGTTAGGAGAGTTAACTAAAGGTGAATATGATGTGGTGATGACCTTGGAGTTAAAACCCTTTGGAGAAGAAGTTATTGTTAGAGAAAAAAGAATCAAAATAGAATAGTCCACTGGAGTTAAATTAAAATTGATGCTAAAGAGAATTTTAAAGTGGAAATTATTCTTAGGATTAATCTTAGGGGGAGTTAGTATCATCTATGCTCAGACAACCACTGTAATCGTCAATCCAGACCAGACTACAACTATAATCGTTCAACTTAATCCTACTTTAAGCTTGACTGTACCTGCTTCAATCACCTATACCTTAACTAGTCCTCTAACTGTAGGATCTGAGACTATTGCTTCAAGTCAACAGATAATCGTTGAAGGAGATAATTTCAACAATACTACTACCCAGCCCTATGTTACTGTATCGATGACTGGGGTAGTAACCAATGCTGACCTTAAGGTCACCAGCATCAGTATAACGACTACAGGAACTGTAACAGCAAATCCTACTACACCTGACATAACCCTAAGTGCTACTGCACAGGGCTATGCTGCACCAAATGTCAATCAATCAGCTGCAACTGGCACAATAACTGGAACCCATAATCTAATAATTGAAAAACTCAATAAGATACCTGCTGGTTCATATTCTCTAACCCTTAACTGGACTGCTAGTGATGGTGCATAGGACAATAACTCGACTTATTATTGGAGGATTGATCTTTGGGATTCTATCTTTTAGGTGCCCTGCTCAAGAGATGGATACGAAGATCTTAAACTTTTCAGTAAATGTTGAACCCCATATCTCACTTAAAGTACTTCGGGGAACAGATAGAGATAGTGTAAGGATAAAGATTAGCACTAATATGGTGAGACCTTACCAGGTCTTTGTCGTTCCTTTTGGGCCTTTAACTGATCAAAGGGGGAAGGTTTTGTCTTCTAAATACCTAAAGTTCAGTATCGTAGGAACAGAGAAGGGTAGAAGCGAAGTCCCTATACCTACACCTATTTCTTTGAATGAACAGCTCATCTATACCTCTAATCTAAATGGTGATCCAGATACATTTGATGTGGTATTTTATTTCCAAGCAGAAGAAAAAGTACCTGTAGGTACATATACTTTAAATTTAACCTACAGAATACAAGTTCAATGAAGAGACTCATTCTCCTTATAGGGATTTTGGTAGTTATATCTAAGTTAGAACTCTATGCTCAAGATGTTTCACTTAAAATAGAGACTGAAAGAAAAGGTATCACAAATTTAGATTTCGGTAGTTTAAGGGTTGCGAGTATAGAAGGAGACCCTTCAGATAACTCTTCAGTACAAGTTATAAAATTGTCCATCACTAATAAAACTAAACGTCGATACAAAGTCACTCAAAGATTGAGTGGGCGAATTTTAAATGAGAGAAATTCTGAGATAGGAATACAGAATTTGGCTTTCTTTGCCTTTGGGGCAGAGACCGGAATTTTACCCGTTCAACAGTCAACTCCAATCAACCAAGAAGAACAAATCATCTTTATCTCTGATAGGGATGGCGAAGATGATTCATTCCAGATTCAGTATAATCTCACAGCTCCGAGTGGTGTAAATGCAGGGGTATACAGAGGTAATATCATCTATAGTGTTTCGGTCATAGATTAAATGGCCGGAAAAGAAGATCGAGAGAAAACTAAGATCGATGAGAAATGAAGGTCTTAGCCCAAAGATCCTTCCTGCTGATAGCAATTCTTCTATTATTTTTCTCGCTTTCCTTCTTAACTGAAAAACTTATCCTTTCTCAGACTGTCTCAGAATCAATAAGTATAGTAGAGCTTACTGTAGGTGAGTCTAAGATCATAGAGGTCAAAAATATTAGACGATTTTTGGTCTTAGACCCTGAGATTGTCTTTGCTAAGATCATCTCTCCAGATAAATTAGAGGTAATTAGTAAAGGGAGAGGTCAAACCTCCATTCATATCTGGGATGAGAAAGGCCTGTGGTCGATCGGGATAAAGTCAGAGATAAAACAGATAAGAATTACTCAAGAGATAATAAAAAGAAAAGAATTAGAAGAAAAGATTCCTACCTTTAAATTAGACTATCAGTTTGATTATCAAGTCCGGGAAAGAGGATTTAAAGTCTCGGAGCTAAAACAGTTGGAGAGGATTGATGACCATCGTTTCAATTTAAGTGGTGTAACTCCTTATGGTAATGTTGATTCTTTGGTCTGGATTGAGAAAAGATACGTCTTTAGTCCAAATAAAAAAGAGGTATTCTTAGATGAGCGTAATCTCACTTTTAAATTATCAGAAGCAAATCTCAGGTCCTTACGTAATTTTGATCTCATCTTGGGAGACAATTACCTTAACCTCCTTTCATTTACCTTTCCTGGCTATCGTTTCAGAGGTATAACCTATGGAACAAATGAACACCTCAAACATCTCATGAGAGATAAATTAAGCCAACCTTTAGAATTTACTCTCTTTTGGGGTAAGAGTCAAATGGGAGGTGCAACCGGGGTACCTGTAGGATCACAAAGGCAACTAGATAGCTTCTATATTGGCTCAAGATTTGATTACCAGGCCAATGAGAATCTCAGGATGTTTACTGTCTTGGTTGGTCGTTATGGAGATTATAGAGTAGACCGTACAGATAATACTGTAAGTATAGGGGTAGCGGGGAAGTATAAGATTTGGGATTTTCGGATGGAGATAGCCAGAGATGGCCCAAATTATGCCTACAGGATAAGCAATAGATTA
>DDKR01000105.1 GCA_002340085.1 Candidatus Omnitrophica bacterium UBA2593 | reverse complement strand
TTCCAATTGCTCAACTATATCTCTTACTGAAATACGTCGAAAATCAAATCTCTGACAACGAGAGAGAATAGTAGGAATTACCTTATGAGGATGAGTCGTTGCAAAGATGAATTTTACATGAGATGGGGGTTCTTCTAAGGTCTTCAATAAAGCATTGAAAGCTTCTTGGGTCAACATATGAACTTCATCAATAACATAGATCTTATATTTTCCTTTTGTGGGAGAAAACTTTACATTTTCTCTCAATTGTCTTACTTCATCTATACCTCGGTTGGAAGCTCCGTCAATTTCTAAGACATCTAAACTTCTACCCTCAGATATCTCTTTACAAACCAAACACATCTGACAAGGTGAAACCGTAGGTCCATCTTGACAATTTAAAGATTTTGCTAATATCCTAGCTACCGATGTCTTACCTACTCCTCTTGGGCCAGAAAACAGATAAGCTTGAGCTAATCGATCGGAAAGAATAGAATTTTTCAAAGTAGTAGTAATATGATCTTGACCTACAACTTCATCAAAATTCTTCGGTCTGTATTTTAAGGCAAAGATAATGTATGGCATTATTTTAATCTTTTCTTAATCTTCAATGAATTTAGAGTATATCCTTTCTGCCTTGGAAAGAAAATCTTTGATCTTCTTCCATTTTATATCTAAATATTCATAGACGATTAGTTTGTTAATTTTGTAAAGTTAGAGAATTCTTCTGCCTCTCTTGGAGAAAACTTTAATTCTAAGTTACTAAATATCTTTTGTTTGAGAACCAAAAAGAAAAGTCAAGGTTACTGTCTTTTCTTTCTCAAAATATCTCTTTAAGAGTTTGGTCTTTTTATCCATTGAATTTCGGAGAGGCTGGGATTCGAACCCAGGGACCGGTTTTACCCAGTCGAACGCTTAGCAGGCGTCCCCGTTCGGCCAGCTCCGGCACCTCTCCAACTTGTTTATTTTCAATAAGTTATGTAGATCTATGGCGTTTCCTCTTAAAAAATTCTTTTAACAAAGAACTGCATTCTTCTTTCAATACTTCTTTTTTGACTTTTATACGATGATTTAATCTCTCATTACTAACGATATTTACTACTGTCCCGCATGCACCTGTCTTAGGATCATCTGCACCATAGATTAGATTTTTTACTCTTGCTAAGACCATTGCTCCTGCACACATACTGCACGGTTCAATTGTAACATATAAGGAAACTGAGTTCAACCATTTACTCTTCAAATAATTGGCTGCCTGAGTAATGGCGAGTATTTCTGCATGGGCAGTTGGATCAAAGAGTTTCTCAACCTGATTGTAACTTCTGGCAATGATCCTTCTTTTATAGACAATGACACATCCTATTGGGACTTCATCTTCTTCAAAGGCTTTTTTTGCTTCCTTTATTGCTTCAGACATATAGATTTCATCTATCTTTCCCATTTCAATAAATCTGCGCCTGGTTGGATTTGAACCAACAACACCCAGTTCCGTAGACTGGTGCTCTATCCAATTGAGCTACAGGCGCTTGCACTGTAACTTACTCTATTATCAACAGTTGCGAAATCAGCATCCTTTACTACTTTTTGCTGAAAGGTGCTTGGTGTCCAAATAGTGTCCATTCTTCTACCTAAAATATCTACTGCCCTCTTCTTGTGGTCTGGAGATAAGTGGCTATATCTAAGAGTCATTTCTAAGGATTTATGTCCCATTAGCTCCTGAACTGTGTTTAAATCAACTCCCGACATTACCAGATGTGAAGCAAAGGTATGTCTTAAATCGTGGAAGCGAAAATCAACCATATCTGCTCTTTTACGAGCATTGATTTAATTTTATCAAATCAAATGATTCTACAATCTATACCTTTCCTCTGTTGTCCTTTAATACATATAATTGAGTCAATTAAACGCTTAAATAATGGTGTTGGCATAGCAGTAAAACTACTTTTACACTTTGGGCAAGTTATCCTCAATTTCTTTCTTATTCTTGGAATCCGTAATTTTTGTTCACAGCTTAAGCACTTAATTATAGTAAACTTCCATCGATTTTTAATTGTTTTAAGAAATTGCAAAGAAAAACGTATCTTTTTCTTTCTTATATCACCATCCAATTTTCTAATCTTTGCCCAGTTTTGGAAAGCAGTTGCAATTATTGAAATACCCCAAAGAAAACCGCCAATCCATATTATTGGGAATTCTCCAATAAAAACTGTTAGGCATCCCCCTGCAATTATCAAAATTCCTAATAAAGACTTCTTATATGGATTGAAGTCTTCTAATATTAAAGAAACCCCACACTTGCTACATTGAGTTATTTTATTGATAGAATTTTTGCCCCAAATTAGTTTACAATCTGGACAATAGGGACGTTTATAATAAAAATCTGAGTAGCTAATCATTATTTAGCTAACGCTGAAAAACCTTCTCTCTTTCTCATCGAAAAGATTAAGAATAGCCATAAAAATTCTTCTAAAACTTTGCACGGATTATAGAATAATTCTGTCAGAAATCGTGCAAATAAACAATTTTTTCAAAAAAGGCTGAAGAAAAAAGGAGGACAAAGAAAATCAACAAACACAGGTAAATAAAGATAAACAATCACTCTCAAAATAACCTTAAAATCCTTCCGTCTTCCCCCATCTTTTCTACATCAGACTTTATCTGGTACTCTCGCGTAGATTACGGGGCTCATTCTCTATAAGTAACCTTCTTGATTCCCAGATTATACCTGAAACAATAAGAATTGAAATCAGAGGAAAAATAAACCAAAAAATAACATATATTATGGTCATTGGTAAAGCAGGTGCTTTTGAAGAGTTATACCATTTATACAATTTATATACATAGATAGAGGTCATTACAAGACAAATTAAACGTGTGATTTCCACTAATGATATAGTTATTAACTGCTTCAAAGGAAGATTTGGGAAGTCGTATTTTTTAAATTGCGATTTCCAAGCACCCAAAACTATCCACAGCAGAACGAACATCAATAGTAATAGCCTAACTCGCTTTATTTTCGCCTTTGGCGTTTCCAGCAGTGTTGATTCTATTTGTTTCTTGCCTCTCAAAGAATAAATTAATAATCCTCCTATTATTAAAATCGGTAGGCCAAATATTAACCACTCAAGAATCGTAAAATAACCATATTCTTCTGCGATAGAACGGATAGTATAAATAAAAAAAGGAATAACCACAACTAACACTAACGTTATCAAAGCAACTATTATTTGTTTCTATTCATTCCTTTCGCACCCTTGAAGTCTTATTCAAAAACCTCTTCAATTCCGCTATTTCTATATAACCGATGTCACATGATGGATTTAGAGGAAACTTGGTGTCTAAATAGTGTCCCTTAAGGATACAAATTGGCATAAATTCTCATCAATTACTACAAATAGAAAATCTCCCTAATTTATTTATAGAGTTATATTTATAACAATTTCAATGGGTTACAAAAATTGTTCATATCTCATCCGTAGACTGGTGCTCTATCCAATTGAGCTACAGGCGCAAGAAATACTAATTCCTCATAATATTGCTGGCGGAGAGGGTGGGATTCGAACCCACGGTAGAGCTTTAACCCTACAATCGCCTTCCAAGCGATCCCGGTACGGCCACTTCGGTACCTCTCCAAAATTTTATCAAAGTTCTCTCTCTGTAACTTATCTACTCTCTCGAAATTCGTTTCTATACAGCGGAGGGGGTGAGATTCGAACTCACGTGAGCCTCACAGCCCAACCGCTTTTCGAGAGCGGCCCGTTACGACCACTTCGGTACCCCTCCCATTTGGCGGAGGAGAGAGGATTCGAACCCCTGAGGCACCTTACGGCACCTAACTGTTTTCAAGACAGTCCCGTTCAACCACTCCGGCACTCCTCCAAAAGAAGCCTTCTTAAGAAAAGAGCTGCTTAAGTATAGCACTAAAAGTATCTTTAGCAATCTGGAGAGAGCCATTAAAAAATCTGAGAAAAGAGAATCTATCAAAAACTAAACTTAAACCAAAGGAGAACAAAAGCAGATTGAGAATATAAATTAGAGAAAAACCAAAGATATAGTTTGCCTTTAAGAGATCTTCTTTTTTCCTTAGGATGTCGGCGGTCAGAATAAGATGAAAGGAAAGAGTAAAAGAAAATAAAGAAAGAAAATAATTTTTAAAAAGCCCGTCTTTGATAAATAAGGAAAGAACAAAATAAAGAAAAAATAAGATAATCGTATAAATGGGCAAAAGATAACTTGCTATCTTTATTAAAGGAGAAAAGAAGCGGAAGATTATCTCTAATATTTTTTGCCCCTTTTGGTAGATTATTATTGGTTTACAGATGAAGAGATGGAAGATCAAATAAGAAATAATCCCCCAGATAAAATAAATTATAGATCTTTCTAAGATGAGTAATTCCTTAGAGAGACCTATAGTAAAACTTACTACTAAAGGTAAGAATAAAATTCCAAAGATAAATTTCAAGATACTCAAAGACTTAGCCAATTTTACTCTTTCCTTCCATATAGACTCTTAAGACTTCAGGAATAGTTATTGTACCATCTTTTTCTTGATAATTTTCCAGAATACAGATTACAGTCCTTGCTAAAGCTACTCCTGAGCCATTCAATGTATGAAGATAAGCTATCTTTTTTGTATCTTTTTCTCTATACCTTATATTTGCTCTTCTTGCTTGGAAATCCGAGAAATTTGAGCAGGAAGAAACTTCCAACCACTTATCCATTCCTGCTGCATAGGCTTCCAAATCATAACATTTGGAAGCTGCAAAACTTAAGCCCTCTGTAGATAATAGGACTACTCGGTAGGGGAGGCCTAAGAGTTGTAAGACTTCTTCAGCATCTCTTAGTAAGGATTCTAATTCATTGTAGGAATCTTGGGGTCTTACAAATTTTACTAACTCTACCTTATCAAACTGATGAACTCTCATCAAACCTTTAGTCTCTTTTCCATAGGAACCAGCTTCACGACGATAGCAAGGGGTGTAAGCGGTAAAATATTTGGGTAGGTTCTCTTCATCTAAAATCTCGTTCCTGTAGATATTTGTTACCGGAACTTCTGCTGTAGGGATTAAAAAATAATCATCATCATGTAATCTGTACATATCTAATTCTAATTTTGGGAGTTGGCCTGTACTGGTCATACTCTGCCGGTTCACAAGATGGGGAACAAAGACCTCAGTATAACCATGCTTTTTCGTATGTAGATCCAACATAAAATTGATCAGTGCACGCTCCAATTTCGCACCCTCTCCCTTAAAGAGAGCAAAATTTGAGCCTGCAATCTTAGAAGCCCGATTAAAATCAATAATATCTAAATGTTCGGACAATTCCAAGTGGGTTAGAGGTGTAAAATCAAATTTTGGTAGTTCTCCCCAATATCTCATAATCTTATTTGCTTGGGGGTCTTTACCTACAGGAACAGATTCATCAGGAATGTTAGGGACAAAAAGTAGGAATCTATTTAGTTCGGTCTCTATACTCTTAAGAGACTCTTTCAATTTATCTGCTTCTTTGGATATTTCTTTTATCTCATCTATCTTTTGCTGAGGATTCTTTCTCTCTTTGAGCAGATTTGAGATCTCTTCATTGGCAATATTCTTCTTATGTCTTAGCTCTTCAAGCTTAGTTAATATCTTTCTTCTCTCTTCATCTAGGGAAAGGATCTTATCTAAATCTAAAATTAGGCTTCTGTCTTTTATCGCTTTTAGGATTTTCTGAGGATTTTCTCTGATAAATTTTAAATCAAGCATTTCTTTTTAGTAGATTATTTAATTTCTTTATTATTTTTAACTTCTTTGCCCAATTTTTTAAATAATCTCTATCGATATCTTTAATATTTTCCTCTAATAAAACTTGAGCATCGACTATATCTATAGGCCTCGGAGATAAAAGCTTATACAGAATAAGGTCTTCGGGAGTAATTACCCTTAATTTTCGATCTAAAACTTCTATTGCCTTAGCTCTTCTTAAAGATTCTTTTTGAAACTCTGTCTGAGCAATGAATAAATCTACATTTACAGGAAATCCTGTAAGTCTATCTTCATAAGTAACAAAAATTAGGAGTGAGTCTCCTAATCTTTTTAGAGGACTTCTAATTTTAAAGGGGAGATTCCTCAAAAATCTCATTAAATTTTCTATTCCTTCTTCTGCTGCTGTAATGATTATATCTATGTCTTTGGTAGCTCTCTCTCTTCCCCAAACCGAAAGTACTAATCCTCCCATCAAAGCATAATTTATCTTTAAATCTTCTAATAATTTAATTATTGACTCTAAAGCAGAAAGGATAATTCTACTTGCACTTATTTCTTTGGCCATGTAATTTTTTAATGATCTCTAAATCTACTCCTTGATGTTCTTGAAATGATCTCTTCCAACGCCCTTTTAATAACCGGATACTTTCTTTTTTAGAATAACCTTTTGATCTGAAGCCAGCTAAGGCAAAATAAAAAGAGAGGTCAACCAAGGACTGCCAAATTTTAAATCTATTTTCTAAAATTTCCCTCTTCATCTGACAATATAACCTATAACAATTTAACCTTTGATAACTCCTAAGGGTCTCATTCTGCAGACCTTCTTGGAAATCCCAGAGTTATGTACGACACCGACAACCTCATTTACATCTTTGTAGGCTTGGGGTGCTTCTTCAACTAAAGTTCCTCGGCCAGAAGCTTTAACGACTATACCTTTAGATTCTAATTCCCTTAAGAGTCTATTTGGATCTAGAGTCCTTATGGCAGCTGAACGCGATTTTACCCTTCCTGAACCATGGCAGGTACTAGCAAAAGTTTCTTCTTCTGCTTTTTTTGTACCAACTAAAAGATAAGAATTCCTTCCCATATCTCCTGGAATAATCACCGGTTGACCTGTTTTTTTATACTTTTCAGGGAGCGCTGGATGTCCTGGTCCGAAAGCCCGTGTTGCACCTTTCCTGTGCACACAAAGAATCTCTTCTTTTCCTCTAATATTGTATTTTTCGAATTTGGCGATGTTATGACAAACATCATAGACTAAATACATTCCCATCTCTTGCCACCTCATCCCAAATACCTTCTCAAATACTTTCCTAGTTAAATACATCAAGCACTGCCGATTTGCCCAGGCATAGTTTGCTGCACACCTCATTGCTCCAATATATGCTTTTGCCTCTGGAGAATCAACCGGTGCACAGGCAAGTTGTCGGTCGGGAACACCAATATTATATTTCTGCAAACACCTAATCATACTTTTTGTGTAGTCATCACAAACCTGATAACCAAAACCTCTTGAACCAGAGTGAATCATTAAAGTGATTTGACCTTCAGTCAAACCAAATTCGTTTGCTATTTCTCTGTCATAAACCATATCAATGACCTGGATCTCTAAGAAATGATTTCCTGAGCCCAATGTTCCTTGTTGGGCTTTTCCTCTCTCGTAAGCCCTCCCTGAGACAGCTAAAGGATCTGCTCCTTCTAATGCACCATACTCCTCAGTACATTCTAAATCTTCTCTGACGCCATAACCCTTTTCTACTGCCCACCTTGCACCTTTAATTAAAATCTCTCTCTCTTCTCTCTCAGAGACCCTAATCTCACCTTTTGAACCAACGCCTGAAGGAACATCTGAAAATAAAACATAGACTAAATCTCTAATCTTATCTTTTATCTCCTCATATTGAAAATTCGTCTTTAATAATCTGATGCCACAGTTGATATCATAACCTACCCCTGCAGGAGAAATAATTCCACCTTCTTTGATATCAGTTGCAGCTACACCTCCAATGCAGAAACCATAACCCCAATGAATATCTGGCATGGCCAATGAAAAATTTACAATCCCAGGTAAAAATGCGGTATTTGCTACTTGTTCAGGTGCTCTATCTTGACGGATATCCTTTAGTAATTTCTCATCTGCATAGATAATTCCTGGAACGCGCATACCTGATTTATAGGACTTGGGTATACGCCAACGGTAATCATCTATCCTTTCTAAAGGCCCTCCCCATATATCTGCCATTTTTCGTCTCCAGATTTACTTATTATACATCAAATATAACCTGCGCTTGGTATCCAAAATCCTTTCTTTCTATTTTTAACTCATGATAAGTAGCTGCCTTTATCTCTACATTTACCTTGTAATTCTTGACATCGAAACCTGTGACTTCTGCAGAGAGAAAATTTTGATTTAGTTGGTCTATCTTGAAATCAGAAAATATCAACTCCTTTGTCGCCGACAAAGATAATAGTTCATTTAGCCAATTGATAAAGAGCTCTTCTAAATTTTCTGCTTTTTGTTTGACTAAGATTTTATCTGGTCTCTGATATTTAGTATCTGTTTTTTCTTCTGCTATTATATCGAACATAGCAGAAGCGGTCTTGGTAAAAATTTCTTTTAGATCTTTACCTTCGACCCTAATACCAACATCTGCTGTATGATCGATAATTTCATATCCTTTCATCTTGAGAATAAGTGGGTCGCGAAGGACTTGAACCTTCAACCTTGGGCTTAAGAGGCCCCTGCTCTGCCAGTTGAGCTAGCGACCCCTCTTACAATTTATCGTATTTTAGCAAAGAATAGAACAATTTGCAATAATCTATTCCTTATAATACGGGAACAGGAAGAAAGACTGTATCCCCAACTTAAGAAAGATTAAAAGAATCAGTTCTAAATTTTAAAAGAACTTTTAAAGAATTTTAAGCAAAGTGTAGTAAGATCACATTTTAGCTTGAAAAGATTTCAAGCTACAGAGCACTTGGTGAGCTACGATCTAAAAGTCTCTAGGAGGCATTTATATAGGCCTATTAAAGATGGCAAACAAAGAGTAGTTCTTAAGAGAACAGACATTTCCATACGTAACTATCTAGATGAATATGAACTATGGCGAATTCATAATATCAGGAACAGTTTATTTGCGGTGATGGCTGTAGAGTCGCTGAATGGGAATGCTGTATCTCGAGATCCTTATGAAAATATAGAGGGATGTACGATAACCAAGGTAGTATAATAACCTTGAATCTTTACCTTCTTTAGGAGAAGGTTAGGTGTATCCATACCCATTTATTAAGATTATCAAGATTTAAGTAAAGATAAAAAACAGCTCAATTATCAAATGGGAAGGTATGCTTTAGGAACTCAAGGATCAAACCTATTTGTCCGGCTTTATGCCACTCTATTTATGCCACTCTATTCTAAAGACTATACGCAAATGGATAAGACGATTCAAAGAAGAAGGATGTGAAGGATTGGGACAGTCTCAAAAAAGACTTGACAAAACCTTTAAAAATGATATACTCTCTAAGTAGAGAGTAAGGAGGAGAAAATATCTAACATTTATTTAATCAAAGACTTAGCGCGATTAACTGGATATTCCGTACATGCTATAAAGTATTATCTTAAAATCGGTTTGATCAAGGAGATAGGCCGGAGTCCAGAGACACGTTTTCGCTATTTTGATGATTCTACTATTGAGAGACTTAAAAAGATTCGTCTCTTGCGTAGGCAAGGAAGATCTATAAGGAATATAAAAGAAAAGTTAGAGTAAAGATAATCTGTGAATCTAATTACCTTAAATTATGAGTTACTTTAAAGTCTTGGGTCTAAAGAGGGAGCCATTTTCTACCTCACCTGACCCAGAATTTTTTTATCATTCTGTAAGTCATGAGACAGCTTTGAAGCGTTTGGAAATTGCTATCCGTCTACGCCGTGGTTTGAGTCTTATAGTTGGAGATGTAGGAACCGGAAAGACTACGCTTTCTAGAATGCTCTTACAGATCTTCAGAGATGAACCAGATTTTATCTTCGGTATGATCTTAGATCCTTCCTTTAAATCTGAATTTCAATTCCTTTCGAGTTTGGTGAAGATCTTCAACATAACCCCGACCTTTAAATCTACCTTAGATTTTAAAGAGGCCTTAGAAGGATATCTCTTTCAAAAAGGAGTAGAAGAGAATAAGACTGTTATCCTCTTAATCGATGAAGGTCAGAAATTAAATTCAGAAAACTTGGAGGTCTTACGTACCCTCTTAAATTACGAGACGAATGAATATAAGTTATTGCAATTGGTGATAATGTCTCAAATTGAACTCCTCCCTAAGATTAAAAGGATAAGGAATTTTGTAGATAGAGTCTCTCTAAAGTATACAATCAACCCTTTGGATGAAGATGAAACAAGGGAGATGATCAGCTTTAGGCTTAGGCAGGCAGGATTTGACGGTCAAAATAATCTATTCACTCAAGAGGCAATCAAACTTATCTATCAATACAGCCAAGGTTATCCCCGCAGGATCGCCATGATTTGTCACGATGCTTTGGAGACGATTGTAATGAGAGAAAAGACATTCGTCGATGAAGAGATAATTGGAGAATTCATTGCTAATGAAAAAGAATATCTCACCTGAAGAAAAGTTATTAAGACTTATTAGAGGAAAGAAGGAATCAGGAGAAAGTCAAAGTAAATCAAAATTTACTCCTCAAAGAAGCTCCAGAATAAAACCGGTTCCTTCTAAGAGATATGGTATAGAACATGTAAAAAAATTCTTTTTCGGGATTTTCCTTATATCTCTTGCCTATCTAGTTATAATTCTTGTTTTTAATCTCGTTCCTAAAAAGACTATTTTAGTCTCTATACCCACAGAGGAGGTAGAGATAGAAGAGGGGGAGATAAAACAACAAGTAAAGCCATTTGATTTTTACTTGGAAGCTATAAATAGAAAGCAGATCTTCTCTTCAGAGATTCCCGAGATAACAAAACTAACTGATATTGGTGATCTAAGAGGAACAGAGCTAATTAGAGAATTAAATCTTTTGGGAATCATCTCAGGAGAAGATCCCCAAGCAATCATTGAGGATAAAAAGATACACAAGACTTTTTTCTTGAGAAAAGGTGATTTTGTGAGTGAATTTCAAGTAGAAGAGATTGGCGAGGGAAAGGTAATACTGAACTATCAAGGACAAAAGTTTGATCTATTTTTGTAAGAAAGGAGAGGGTATGAAGAGATCAAAATTATACTTTAAATTTCTCAGGGCTATTCTAATATTTATATTCACATTCCATATCCTACATTTTAATTGCTATGCCCAAGAAATACCCTCTTCACAAAAAATATCTTTAGATATCAAAGGAATGGATGTTGTAGATGTCTTGAAGATGCTGTCTCAGAGAGCAGATTTAAATATTATAGTAGGTAAAAATGTTACCGGAAAAGTCAGTCTATTTCTAAAAGATGTAGATATCTGGGATGCTTTTGAGATAATACTTTTAGCTAATGATTTAGCTTATGAGAAAAAAGCAGATATCATCAATGTGATGACCTCGCGAGATTATGAACTCGTCCATGGAAGAAAATTTTCCGACAAAAAAGAGGTTTTAATCCTCTCTTTAAAATATGCGAAAGCCGCTGATTTGGGTCGGGTATTAACTCAAGTAAAATCTGACATAGGAAGAGTTATCACTGATGAAAGCTCAAATACAATCATTATCTTGGATTTACCAGAAAGATTAAGGATGATAGAAGCTATGGTAAAAGGTTTGGATCTGCCTGTAGAGACAAAAGTCTTTGAATTAAACTATGCTTCGGTAGACAAGATCATACCAAAAATCCAAGAGTTACTTACTAAAGGTGTAGGAAGTG
>DDKR01000050.1 GCA_002340085.1 Candidatus Omnitrophica bacterium UBA2593 | reverse complement strand
GGAATAAACTTACTAAGAGAAGGCTTAGATCTACCTGAGGTCTCTTTAGTAGCAATATTAGATGCTGATAAGGAAGGATTCTTAAGGTCGCAAACCTCATTGATTCAGATCGCTGGCCGTGCAGCAAGAAATATAAATGGATGTGTGATTATGTATGCAGAGAATATCACAAAATCGATGGAAAGAGCAATAGATGAAAGTAATCGGAGGAGAAGAATCCAACTTGAGTACAATGAAAAGAATAATATTACTCCAAAGACGATACAGAAAGAGATTAAAAGAGGAATTGAAGAGTTAAGAGAGGTGAAAGAGAAGGTCGCTTACTTTACTGGACAAAGTATAGGAGAGTATGAGTTAGATTCATTTATTGCAGAATTAGAGTATGAGATGGAATTAGCTGCCAGGAATTTAGAGTTTGAGAAGGCTGCAAAGATCAGAGATAGGATAAAAGAATTAAAATCATTTAAAGAGTTAGGTAAAGTTAGGAAGTTAGGTGAGTTAGGTGAGTTAGGAAGTCACTTGAATAACTTGAATAACTCCCTAACTTGAATAACTTGAATAATGCTTTTAGCTGTAGATATAGGTAATACGAGTATAAATTTTGGCTTATTTGGAAAGAGTAAAATTTTAGATTTTAGGATACCAACTCTTTCTTTAGAATCTGTATCTTTAGAGAGGTTCTTTGTTAAAAAGAGAGTAGATACGGATAAGATTTCAGAAGTGATCATCTGTAGTGTTGTTCCAAAAGTATGTCAGAAATTAAAAGGTAAGATCAAAGAGTCATTTAAGGTCTCTCCTTTAGTCTTAGGAGAAGATATCTTTGTACCCATAAAGAATCTGTATAAGTATCCAAAACAAGTTGGCCAAGATAGATTAGTAAATGCCTATGCCGCTAAAACCCTTTACGGTTATCCTCTAATTATTGTAGATTTTGGAACAGCTATAACCTTCGATATCATCTCTAAGAAAGGAGACTATTTAGGAGGAATAATTGCTCCAGGAGTAGAGATTTCTAAGGATGTACTTTCAGAGAGAACAGCTTTATTGCCTAAAGTTAAACTAAGAAAACCAAAAGTTTTAATTGGAAAGGATACCGAAGAAAGTATCTTAAGTGGGATATTCTTTGGTTTTGGTTGTCTTGTAGATGGACTACTTGAGAAGTTGAAGGCAGAATTAAGAAGAGATGATATAAAGATCATTGCTACTGGAGGAAATATAGAACAAATCTCTCCATTTTGCAGGAATATTACAAAAGTCGATTCCTCCCTCACCTTAAAAGGAATCCTTTTTGTAAGTAAATTTTACCATAAGTACAGAGTAGTAAAACAAAGAGAGCTTTGATGAATAGAATAAGATTCTTTTGAATTTAGTTTTTGTCCAAATCGCTTTACTTTGTTAATGCGGTAAAATATAATAAAATATATGTAGAATAGAAGAGATACAACTATTTTAGGAGACTGTGATGCCAAGAAAAGATGATATTCTAATTGGTCAAGTTCTTATTAATGAGGGAATAGTTACACCTGAGCAACTAGAAGCTGGACTCAGAGAACAGAAGAAGACAGGAGATCTTATCTGTACAACTTTAGTAAGATTAGGATTTGCTTCTGAAGAAAGAGTATTTTCTGCTCTTTCTAGGAAGCTAGGCATACCTTATGTGAGAATTAAAGATATTGAGATTCTGCATTCAGTGATTGAAAAAGTCCCAGCAAAATTTGCTAGTTACTATAAAATCATTCCCCTGGAAATAAAAGATAATACATTGACTATTGCTATGGCTAACCCTTTAGATATTAGAACCTTAGATGATTTAAGACTACTTTTGGGAATAGAGATAAGATCTGTCTTTTCTACAGAACAGGATATTTTGGAGGCAATTTACAAGTACTATGGAATAGGAGCAGAGACCTTAGAAAGGATAATGAGAGAAGAAATACCTTTGGAGAAGAGAAAAACAGAGATGGTTGAAGATTTAGAGGCTTTAGCTGAAGAAGCTCCTATTATTAAGTTCGTAGATGAGATCTTATCTGAGGCAGTTAAAGAGAGAGCAACCGATATCCATTTAGAGCCCTATGAAGATCAATTGCGTGTAAGATTCAGGATTGATGGAGTCCTATATGAGATGAGTACACCTCCTACAATCAAATACTTTCAACCAGCCATAGTCTCTCGGATTAAGATTATGGCTGGATTAAATATTGCCGAAAGAAGACTTCCTCAAGATGGAAGGATAAAAATAAAGATCTCTGGTGAAGAGTTAGATTTAAGGGTTTCAATTTTGCCCTCGGCATTTGGAGAGGCGGTCCATATAAGGCTCTTAAGTCCAAAATTCTTCCTCGAGTTAGAGAAACTTGGATTATTAGCTGAAGATCTAAAATTGATAGAAGAAGTAATAAAAAGACCTCACGGTATAATCTTTGTTACAGGCCCAACAGGTTCAGGAAAATCAACGACTCTTTATGCTTGTCTTTCAAAGATAAATTCCTCTTCCATTAAGATAATTACAATTGAAGATCCCATTGAATATCAGATAAGAGGAATAAATCAAATACAGGTCCTACCCAAAATTGGACTTAGTTTTGCTACTGGACTCAGACATATGTTGAGGCATGATCCAGATATAATGATGGTAGGCGAAGTAAGAGATTTTGAGACTGCAGAGATCGCTATTCGTGCAGCTTTAACTGGACATCTTGTCTTTTCTACTCTACATACAAATGATGCTGCTGGAGCAATAACTAGGCTTTTAGATATGGGAATTGAACCATTTTTGGTCTCTTCATCCTTAGAATGTCTGATTGCCCAACGTTTGGTAAGGCTTATATGTCCTGAATGTAAAGCCCCAATTAGTTCAAAAGAGAAGGTTCTAAGGCAATTAAAAGATATAGAATTTGATGCTACAAAGATAACCCTCTACGAAGGTAAAGGGTGTGAAGCTTGTAGATTTACAGGTTATAAAGGCCGCACAGGTGTATACGAGATATTACTTATAATAGAACCCATTAGAGAGATGATTTTAAATCGGGTATCTAGTCAACAGATAAAACAGAAAGCTATCTCTCTGGGCATGCGCACATTATATCAAGATGGCCTGCAAAAAGTGATCCGAGGTTTAACCACCATAGAAGAGGTTATGCGTGTAACTCAAGCTGAAGAACAAGTCCCTGTATAGATGCCTAATTTTTTCTATAGAGCAAAGGTCTCACCTCATAAGATAATCGAAGGTTCCATCGAAGCTGAAAGCCAGGCGCAGGCAGTAAATAAACTGATTAAGCAAGGATATTTTCCTATCTCTGTAGAAGAAGTAGAAGAAAGCCTCTCTTACAGACAGAGAACCTTTTTCTTCAGAAAAGTCTCTGCTAAAGATCTCCACATATTTACACATCAATTATCCAGTCTTGTTGGTTCAGGTCTTACTCTATTGAACGCATTAAATACTATAATATCTCAGACACAGAATATATATTTAAAATCTGTACTCTCAGATGTGGTTAGTAAAATAAAAGATGGTAGATCTTTCTTTGAGGCTTTAAGTAATTGGCCAAATGTATTTTCTCATTTATTCGTTGCGATGGTTAAATCTGCAGAGGTAGGAGGAAATTTAGAGGAAGTCTTAAAGAGATTAGAAAATTATTCTTCCAAAGAACAAGAGTTAAGAGCAAATATTAAGGAAGCTTTAGTTTATCCCTTTTTTATTGCTATAATAAGTATCTTTACAATTCTTATTTTATTAGGTTTTGTTATTCCTCGCTTGATGATAATGTTTGAGGAGATGAGAGAGGTTTTACCTTTACCCACAAGAATGCTTATCGCTATCTCAGGCTTCCTAAAAAATTACGGATGGTTTATCTTGATTATGGTCTTTGTAATTATATTTATATTCATGCGTAGATTGAAGAGCCCTGAAAGTAGATTTGTTTTAGACCGTTTTAAGTTAAAATTTCCGCTCTTAGGTAGAATCATTCAAAAGATAGAGATCGGTCGTTTCTCAAGGACCCTTTCTGCGCTACTTTTTAGCGGAGTACCTATAGTTTCAGCCTTAGAGATAACCCAAGGAGTTGTTAATAATGCTGTTCTGAAAGAAGAAATTAAAGGGTTTCAAGATAAGATTAAGGAGGGTGCAAATTTCTCTAGTGTGATTAAGAGTTCTCCTTATTTTCCTGTATTTATGACGAATATTATCTCTGTTGGTGAGGAAGCAGGAGCTTTAGAAGATTCGTTTCTCCGCGTAGCTGATGAATATACACAAGAGACAGAAAGCACTCTAAAGACATTAACTAAACTTTTAGAACCGACAATGATCTTAATTATGGGTTTAATTGTTGGTTTTATCGTCATCTCTATACTTCTGCCGATATTCCAGATAAATTTGATTGTAAGATGAAATAATTGCCAGTTCAAATCTTAAATCATTGTAAGTTTTGAGGAGGAGAAGATGAAAATAAAAAGATTTGGGAAGAGAGAATCAAAAAAATTAGTAATGGAAAAAGGATTTACTTTGATCGAGCTTATGCTTGTAGTAATCATCATTGGTGTATTGGTAGCTATGGTTATGCCTCGCTTGGCTGGCCGCTCAGAACAAGCAAGGATTGTTGCAGCTAAAGCAGATATTGAAGCAAATATCGCTACAGCTTTAGATCTATTTGAGTTATATATGGGAAGATACCCTACAACTGAGGAGGGGCTAAAGGTTTTAAGAGAATATTCAGGAGCCGATAAAGAGAGATGGAAGGGACCTTACTTAAAAAAGATGCCTAAAGACCCTTGGGGCCGTGAATATAAGTATAAATCTCCAGGCAGCCATAACAATGATTATGATCTATACTCTTTAGGTCCAAATGGAGCAGAAGGAGATGATGATGACATCAAGAATTGGGAATAGAGGCATAGATGGTAGACATTGGCTAACCGGTAATAACATGAAAAGAAATTTTACCTTCGTAGAAATGATGATAACCGTGGTTATTCTATCGATAGGCTTGATCTTTATTCTTCAAGGAATTTCATCTTCGATTAATGCTACGGGATTATCTCAACAGATAACCGAAGCCTGTATTTTAGCAGAAAATAAGATCTCTGAATTGGAAATGGAACTTTTTAGAGGAAAAGGGATTAATTTAGAAGAAAGAGGAGAAAATGAAAGACTTGATTGGAATTATACTATAAGAGATACAGAGAAACCAAAGTTATCAGAACTACATTTTAAGGTGTTAAATAAAAGGAAAAGAGAAATTTTAGAAATTACTACCTATTTGAGAACTGTCAAATGAGTTATAATCACCGAAGTTTTACTTTAGTTGAGCTTCTCATTACTCTTTCTATATTTTCAATAGTAATCTTAAGTTTATATTCTGCGTTTCATACTGGTATATTCAGTTATAATCGTTTAGATAACAGCATCTCTCTATACCAGACAGCAAGAAAAGTTCTTAATAGAATAGATTTAGATCTAAAGAATATATTCTCTTATAGCAATGAGGATACAGGATTTGTGGGAGGTAAAGACTGGTTGAATTTTTTTACTTTGATAGGCTCAGATTTTTCTTCTGTATCTTATGAAAGAAAGGAGACCAACTTATTAAGATTGTGCAAGAAAGGTATCGAGACTTTAAAAGAAAATATATCTATGAGACCAAAAGTTTTAGCTAAAAATATAAAGGAGATAGATTTTTCCTACGGTTTTCTTACTGATGAAAAAAATGTTCTTGTTTGGGAGGATAATTGGGCAGATACAGATATAGAAAAAGGAAATCTTCCTTTAGCTGTAAAGATAAGTTTGACTTTAGAAGAAAATTCTAAAAAGGGAAGAGATATCAAATTTGAAAAGATTATATCTTTGGAAAGATAGAGGGTTAATTCTGGTGGTTTCACTTTGGATTTTGATTATCCTTGTTGTTCTGGTAGTTATAATTGCTGGCAGAGTAGCTAATGAATTGAGGTTTGTACGTATCCAGAGAGATAGATTAAAAGCATACTATTTGGCAAAAGCAGGAATAAATAAATCAATTTCCTTATTAGAAGAAGATCTTTTAGATGAGAAGACAAAAGAATATGATTCAATTTTTGAATGTGGTGTAAGTTTAGGGAATAGAAAACTAAAAGATATTTTTGAAGAGAGGCGGAACAAAGGCATGGCTTTCAAGGTAGGCTATACTACCTATGAAGAAGAGAAGGAGTTGTTCAAGTATGGTATGCGTGATGAGGAACGCAAGTTATACATCAATCGGACTGATGATATAGGTAAAAGACAATTAGAAGAGTTATTTCTCTTAAAGAAAATAGAGAAAGAAGAAGCAAAAAATTTATCTAATTTTATTATTGACTGGATAGATGAAGATGAAGTAAAAATTGACGGTAGCCCAGAAGACCCAGAAGACAGTATATTTAAAAATGAAAAACTCAGATCAATTGAAGAGTTATTGGTTATTTTAGAGTATTTCTATCAAAAGAAAGGTAAAGAAGATTATCGAAAAAGAGCCGAAGATGTATTTAAAAAAATTAAAGATTTAGTTACTGTATATGGTGAGGAAAATGGCAAAATAAATGTAAATACAGCTTCCGAGGATGTACTTTTGGTCTTAGCAAATACAGTAGCTGAAAATCGAGAAGAGGAAGATTGTGTAGAGAAAGTGATAAATTATATTATAAAGAAAAGAGAGGAAGAGAAATACTTTAAGGCTATAGATGAACTTGTAATGCCAGATATAGATAGTAGTACTTCTGTTGATGAGAACCTCTTCAATAGATTAAAGACTAATCTTACTACAGCATCTAACAATTTTAGAATTGAGGCTGAAGGAATCGTCAATAATCGGCTAATGAAGAAAATCATTGTAGTAGTAAACCGTAGTAGTCCTCCTTTTAAGATATTATACTGGCATGAAAACTAAGGATATAAAATTTGTTCTTCAGATTACTGAGAATAATTTAAAGATCTTAAAATGTCTCTGTAAAGATAAGATTGAGATTTTAGGATGTAGGACAGAATCTATATCTGGCTTAAAGGATGAACAAATTCAGGAAAACTTGAAAAAAATTCTTAAAGAGTTACAGTTTAAGAAAGAATCTATAATTATTTGCCTACCAAGGAATCAGGTGACTCTTCGCTATTTAAAGGTCCCTTCTCAAGAGCTTTTAGAGATAGAAAAGATATTAAACTTACAGGTCTCACAATACCTACCTTATCCAAGAGAGGAGTTAGTCTGTGGATTTTCTATCATAAGAAAAGATACAGAAGGTTTCTCCTATGTAAATCTTGTTATCGTCCATCAAAATGTAATTAATCGTTATTTTAGAATCCTAAAGGACTTTGAGAATCAGATTGAAGCGGTTTTGTTGAGTTCTTATGGACTTTGGAATTGGTATAAAGGTATAGAAAAGAAAGAGATTTTAGAGCCAACGGTAATTATAAATTTAGAACCACCTTTTACAGAGATAGCCATCCTTAGAGAAGAAAATCTCCTCTTTAGCCGTTCTCTTTGTTTGCCACAGGAAAAGAGCAATTGGACAAAGAGATTAGCTGAAGAGATAGATTTAACAAAAGAAGTGTATCTTAAGGAGGCCATAGATGCTGAGCCTAAAAAGATTATCTTCACAGGCAGTACCGAGGAAATAGGAGATTTGGGGCCAAATTTAATTGAAACGAGTTCTTTAGCTGTAGAGATTTCACCTTCTGAACCTCTCGCTGGTCTCTGTAGATTTAAGTTCCAAAAATCCTTAAATTTTCTACCTTCTTCTATCAAAGAGAAAAGAAAAAAGTTATCTTTGAAGAGAGAGTATGTAAAGGTAGGCTTACTCTTCTTTCTGTCTCTATCTATGTTCTCTTTAGGGTTAGCTGTAACTTTTTACAACAAGAAAAATTACTTAAATAGATTGAAATCAGAATTAAATAAGATATCTTCTGATGCCGGAGAGATTGAAGCAATGAAAAAGGTATTGGCAGTAATAGACCTTCAGACTTCAAAGAGAAAGATAATGGATGTAATCCATGAGTTGTACCATCTTATACCTCCAGATATCTCTCTTGTTCGTTTCATCTACGATGAGGAAGGGGTAATTACTTTGAGGGGAAGGGCTCAGGATTTATCCTCAGTATTTAATTTTGTTCCTATATTAGAGAGATCTGAGATCTTTAAAAATGCGAAGGTTAGATACGCTACAAAGAGAAAAGCACAGACTGGTGAAATTATTGATTTTGAAATTATCTGCGGGATAGTAATGAGATGATCTCGGTTAAGATTTTAACTAAGAGAGAAAGAATCATATTATTTTTGACTTTTGGAGTAATTGTCTCCAGCCTCATCTTTAACTTTATCTTTATACCATTAAAGAATAGATTCAGTTCTTTAAATCAACAAATACTATCTAACAGGGTAAAGTTAGAGAAATCCTTAAAGCTTTTAGGAGAAAGAGAAAGAATTAAAACCAGATATACGGAGATTTCTTCATTGATCAAGAAAGATATTTCAGAAGAAGAGATTTTAGCAGATACATTATCAGAGTTAGAAAATTTTGCTAATATCTCTGAATTTCGTATTATTGATGTTAGGCCACAGAGTCCAAAAATTACAACTGGCTATAAAGAATTTCTGATCGAGATAAGGGGAGAAGCCAGAATTGAGGGGGCTTTAAGATTTATATATGAACTAGAAAATTCTACTTATCTTTTGAAGATAAAGAGATTTCAATTGAATCCTAAAGCCGAAGGAAATATTGAAGGAAATCTTCTAATCTCTAAGATTTCTCTATTCTAAGCAGAATGGCCTTTAAATGTAAAGTTACACTCAAAAGGCTTATCTTACTATGATTCTTCTATATACTGGCCTTGACCAAGCACCGTGGTTATCTTTGACTCTAAGAGAGATCTGATGTGGACCTGGAGAAAGCTGTCTTATAAACCAAGGTCTACTACTTAAAAATCCATCTCTATTTGAGCGCCATTCATAGGAGACTATCCGTCCATCAATATCTCTTCCTTCACCAGAAAATATACACCAACCCCAGAAGAAAGGCCAGATATATCTTATCCAGGCAGTAGGTGGCTGATTTTCTTTCACTACATTGATAGTAATGGTCCTTGTATCAGATAATCCTTCTTGGTTAGTGACTTTGAAGGTTATTTGATGTTTTCCAGTCTGCCGAAGATCTGGTTTCCAGTTGAATCGATATAGATACTGATGACGACTGTGCCAGACAAGCTTAGAGCTTGCACCAGAAGGAGAGTTGATCACCTCAAATTTAGGAGGAGATTGGCCAGGTTCGTAAGGTTGATATACCAAGATATAGATACGTGTCTGTTCTCCTACTTTAAGAGTTGGCTTATACCCGAATAGTCTGACTATACGAGGTGAAGTACTTACCTTTAAAGAAGCAGTTATTTCTCTTATATTTCTTGCATTATCTTGAGCAGAGATCTTATAAGGAATAGTTGTAGGTTGAGATACTGCAGGTAATCTTATCTCATAGATCCGTCTCCTAGGATTATACTTCATCAGATGTTGACTATCTTTTATTACAAGATATACTTCTCTAATACCAGAGATCTTATCATTAACTCGAGCACCGAATAAAAGAGGTCGAGCTGTGCTTTGAGGGTTTCGGGTAAGATTAGTAATTAAAGGAGGACTAACATCTACAGTTATTCCATCTGAAAAACCTACTTCTGACCACAGACCTGCACCATTTCTTGCTTTGACCGAGAAATAATAGGTCTTGGTATCTTCAAGCCGACAACCACAATAGACTGAGGTAGAGGTTATAGAAGTCCAATCTTTGATTACTTTACCCCTAATTGATCCTTCAGTAACCCTATACTGATACTCAACGACACCTGATTCTGGATCATCCGATGACCATTTAGCAAAAAGTCGGGTTATATTATTTGTGTATTTACCTTCATCTCTAACTACGGGGGTAGTTGGCGGGGTGGTGTCTGGATAAACCAAAGTTGCCATGTAGATATCCCACTCTAGCATCCGAAGATTTCTTCCATCTAACCAGACGATCTTGTTTCCATAGATAGCAGGGTGACATTGACCTGCAGGGTGAGGGGTGATTTGAATCTCTTCTTTAGTTGAGAGATCGTACATATAGATATCTGAATTTTTGTTTCTTTCATCCGTCCAGACGATCTTATCTCCATAGATGGCAGGAGACATTTGATATGCAGGGTGAGAGGTGATTTGAATCACTTCTTTAGTTGAGAAATTATACATATAGATATCACAATGTCCGCCTCCTATCCCACACCAAACAATCTTATCTCCATAAATCTTAGCACCCCATGTGCTTAGAGGGCGAGAGGTGATGATTTGAATTTCCTCTTTAGTTAAAAGATCATACACCCAGAGATTCCAATAATTGTCTCTATACTCAGTCCAAGCAATTTTGTTTTTATAGAAGGCAGACGACCATCCTTGATCTTTTGGGTCGGTGGTAATCTGAATTTCTTCTTTAGTTGAGAGATCGTACATATAGATATCATAATTTCCGTTTCTTTCATCCGTCCAGACGATCTTATCTCCATAGATGGCAGGCCACTTTTGCCCTTTAGGATGAGAGGTGATTTGAATTTCTTCTTTAGTTGAGAGATCATACATATAGATATCATAATTTCCGTTTCTTTCATCCGTCCAGACGATCTTATCTCCATAGATGGCAGGCCACCTTTGCCCTTTAGGATGAGAGGTGATTTGAATTTCTTCTTTAATTGAGAGATCATACATATAGATATCATAATTTTTGTTTCTTTTATCCTCCCAAACAATTCTATCTTCATAGATAGCGATCCTCCCTTTGTCTCCAGGATGAATGGCGATTGCTTCTATCTTTATATTAGGCACAAGTGAAAGAGTTAAAGTCGTAGTATATTTCCCTTCATTGGCAGTAACTTTTAAGTTAAAGTCTATTTTTTTAAAAAGTGGCTTTGTAGGTGAGACTTCAAATACAAAAGGTTTAGATAAAGTGATTTCCGGTTGGGCTATCTGGTCTAAATATACTGAATTCTTATGAATCTTAATATCTGGATCAGTTGTAGAAAGTAAAAGATTGACTTTCTCAGCTTTTCCCCAACCTATATTTCCAAGGGTTAAATAAAGTTCGATAGTCTCACCTTGGACAATCGCTCCATCACCATTTCCTCTGCTTTCTCCTTTGCTATTATCATCGATTCGATAGCCACCAGATACAATAACTTTAGGAGGAAGAGTAATAAGTGGTTGGGTAAGTGCTTGATGAGCATTAATCCTCGTTCCTAATAATCCTTTATATTCTGGGTTTGGAGAATCGATATTGTCTCCAGTTCCTACAATATGGCCGCATACTTCAGAATTGGTATAATTAGGTCTATGAGAAATAATCAAAGCAGCTAAGCCTGCTACATGTGGACAAGCCATTGAGGTACCAGCTTGCCTTAAGTACTTTTCACCAACTACTAATTTACTATCTCCTGTTTCTTTAGCTCTTAGAGATAAAATATTCCTTGCTGGCTCATAGGAAGGTGGAGGATTTTTTGTTCCTCCTCCTGGGGCAGCCACATCTATCTTATACCCATAATTGGAGAAATAGCACTTCTGATCATTCTGGTCAACAGCGGCAACTGTAATTACATATAGAGAGTTTGCAGGAAAGAAGTAACTTGCATCTATATTGCTATTTCCTGCTGCAGCTACTATTACACATCCTTTGCTATAGGCGCATTTAAGGGCTTCTTCTATCAATTGAGAAGTTACCCTGCCTCCCCAAGAATTACTCAATACATCTGCACCATTATCAGCTGCATATTTTAAGCAGTTAGCTAAGCTGGTAATTAAACCCCAGCCTTCATCATCTAGGCCTTTCACTGCCATTACTTTTGTTTTTGGTGCAACTCCAATAATACCTTTGTCATTGTTTCCTACTCCAGCGATGGTTCCAGCACAATGAGTCCCGTGACCATGACCATCATAAGGATCATTATCTTCTTGAGGAGTTTCGTGTGTTACACCTATAAAATCCCATCCCAAAA
>DDKR01000061.1 GCA_002340085.1 Candidatus Omnitrophica bacterium UBA2593 | reverse complement strand
CGCACAATTCCACCAAAATAAAAAGGGATAGAAAACTACCCCTTTCTAAATCTAAATAGAGTAGAATTTAAAGGACTTTATTTTACAACCAACACACAATTCTGACTACCAAAGGTATTAGTAGTTCGTTCAGGACAATTAGGATCTTCTACCCAGCAAGAATCGACAAAGAATTTATACTCATGCCTTCCAGGTAACAAACCCAATTTCTTCTTCCAAATACCTTTCTTATCTTTCTTCAAAGGTATAGAATCTGTATTCCAATCGTTAAAATCTCCAGCTAATTTTACTGATTGAGCTTCTGGTGCATAGAGTTTAAAATCCACTTCTTTTTTAATCGTCCTTTTAGCGCATTTCTTGATCATCTTTTCCACCTCCTTTTCTTAAATACTCACAATACAGACTCCTTTTTTATCTGCTAAAGAAATAGCCCTTTCCTTATCTAAAAATAGGGTCTTTTCTGCCTCTATAGCCAAACAGGCTGCTTTTACTTTTGCCAATATCGTTATAGTTCTTAATCCTATCACCGGAATATCAAAACGCATATCTTGGAATGGTCTGGCCATCTTTACTACAACGATTTTTTCTCCACCAATTCCAGCTGCTCTCTTTATAGTTTCATCTGTTCCCTCAAAAGCTTCAACTGCTAAAATGCATTTCTCTTTTACACAGACTGCCTGGCCAATATCTAAAATTCCCATTGCTCTAGCTGTCTTCTCTCCCAGATATATATCTTCCCATTCTCCAAAAGTTGGATGTCTCTTTGTAAGAACTCCTTTTTGAGGAAGAAAATTCGACAGATAAGTAGTAGAATCCAAGACTTCAATCCCTTTTGAATTTAACTTCTCCACGATAGTAGAAAATATGGTATTTGCTTTTTTATCTTGGAGATTATCTAATAATTCTTTAGCTAAAGGATCAAAATCCTCTCTTTTATTGAATAGATGCTGGGGATTCACTTGGCCTGCCATAACAACCCTTTTTATCTTTCTATCTTCAAGGATCTTAAAGATCCTACTGAATTCAGTCACATCTACCCAACAGATCCCATCTGCATATCTTTTTAGAATATTTTTTGTATCACCTTTTATACCTACAGCTAAAATCTTTTCTCCTTTTTTCCTAGCAATCTGAGAAAACAATATTGGAAAATTTCCTCCTCCTGCAATCAAAGCTAAGGTATACATATTATTCAAGTTAAAAAGTTAATTAAGTTATTCAAGTTATACAAGTACTTACCTAACTTTCCTAACTTTACCTAACTCACCTAACTTCACCTAACTACATAACTATCTATCTAGAAATTCCTCTTTCAGAATTCTTGATGAATTCTATGAGATGGGCGATCTCTCGATGGGGAAAAATCTCTTTCCCTACCTTCTCTATAGCATGAGAGAAAGTTAATTTAGAAAAGAAGATTATCTTCAATGCTCTTTTTAAATCCTCAACTACATCTTTTGAGATATTATGTCTCTTTAAACCTACTAAGTTCAATCCATAGACTTTTGCTGGACGGCCATCTGAGAGAGAATAAGGAGGTATATCTTGAGTGACCTTTGAACATCCTCCAATAATGGTAAGCTCACCAATTCTACAGAACTGATGGACAGCTACCAATCCACCTATAACTGCTTTATCTTCTATCAACACATGACCAGCTAATGTCCCGCAGTTAGCAATGATACAATCATCTCCAATTTTACAATCATGGGCAATATGTGAATAAGCCATCAAAAGGTTGTTATCCCCAATGACCGTCTTTGAATTCTCTGATGCCCCTACATTTATCGTCACATATTCTCTAATGATATTATTATCACCGATCTCCAAAAAACTTTTCTCTCCTTTATATTTTAAATCCTGAGGAATACTTCCTACCGCTGCTCCCATAAATATCTGACAGTTCTTTCCAATCTTTGTATCTCCCTCAATAAGGCAATGTGGGCCTACTTTAGTATTCTCTCCGATCTCTACATCATGTCCAATAACCGTATACGGACCTATCTCAACGTTCTCAGAAATCTTTGCTTTTTTAGAAATAATCGCTGCAGGATGAATCTTCATCTCTAAAAAATTATTTTATACTTCAGCTAAAGAAAACATCAAATCTGCTTCGGCAACAATCTTTTCTTCTACGAAGACTTTGCCATGAACTAAGCCTGTTTTAGATTTTATTCTCTCTGCCTCAACTTGAATAATCAGTCGATCTCCTGGAAGGACTGTCTTCCTAAATTTTACATTATCTGCAGCTAAAAAATAGGCGAGTTTTCCTCTATTTTCTTCCAACGAAAGCATTAAAACTCCTCCCACCTGAGCCATACATTCTACAATTAAGACTCCAGGCATGACTGGCTGACCAGGGAAATGGCCTGTAAAAAACCACTCATTCACCGAAACATTTTTTACCCCTATTGCCCTTTTCCTTTTCTCTAAAGAGATTATTCTATCAACAAAAAGGAATGGATACCTATGAGGTAAAATCTTGGTAATCATAGTAGTATCGAGTTCTTCTCCTTCAGAAGGAATATAACTTGCTCTTACTCCTCCTGATTCATATCTCTGTTTCTGTTGATAGATCTTCTTTATAAGTTTGATATTCTCCGGATGACCAGATTTTAGAGCTATGAGATGGGCATTTACAGAAAATCCCAACAAACCCAAATCTCCAATTAAATCTAATATCTTATGTCTTATAAATTCATCCTCAAAGCGTAATTTATTTTTAATTACTCCTTTTTCTCCTACCACCAATGTGTTCTCATAATTTGCTCCTTTACCTAAGCCTAAAGCCAAGAGATCAGAGACCTCTTCTTCTAAGCAGAATGTCCGAGCAAAAGCAATCTTTTCTTTAAACTCTTCTGGGGTAATCATCAAGTCCAAATACTGAGTCTTTAAAAAAGGGTGATTGTAGCTCAATGTATAAGAAACTCTAAGATTCGGATAAGGTAAAGCAACGATAAGTGAACCTTCCTCTTCAATCGATATCGGTTCTCTCAGAGAAAAATACTTTTTTTCTTTGACCTGTTCTTCTATTCCTACCTCCAATATCTTCTCCGTAAATTCTTTTGCACTCCCATCTAAACCAGCTACTTCATTGGAATCAATCAAGATATGAAGATTATCAATACTTAATCCAACTAATGCTGCTATTAAATGCTCGATAGTATGAATCTCTACATTTCCAAAACCAATTGAAGTCCTACGGGGTGACCTATCCAAAGGTAAAAGATTATTAATATCTACTGAGACTTTTGGTCTGCCGGCTAAATCCGTACGCATAAAATTTATCCCTGAGTCAACTGGTGCAGGCTGAAATTGAAGAGAGACTCTGTTTTCAGTATGTAGGCCTACACCCTTAATAGATAATTCTTTCTTTATTGTCCTTTGTCTTTCCATATCTCTAATTCTTCTATTTTTTTCTTCAATTCCTCTACTTTTTTATAGAGTTGGGGTAATTTCTGAATACAAGCGTTTATCCTCTTGGCAGTCGTATGGGGTTTCGCTGGAGAACCCCAAACCGTAGTATTTGGTAGTACAGATTTTGATACTCCTGATTGAGCCAGAACAACCACTCTATCACCAATACTAATATGTCCTACTACACCTACTTGCCCAGCTAAAATTACACCCTTTCCAATAGTTGTACTTCCGGATATTCCTGCTTGAGCCACAATAATAGAATTCTCACCAATTACCACATTATGGGCAATCTGAACTAGATTATCTATTTTTGTTCCCTTGCCAATCACGGTCTTCTCAAACCTCGCTCTATCTATAGTTACATTTGCTCCAATCTCAACATCATCACCAATTTCAACTATTCCTACTTGGGGAATCTTGTGGTGAATGCCTTCAACCTGAGCAAAACCAAAGCCATCTGAACCTATTACAGTTCCAGAATGTATGATTACTTTGTCTCCTATCTTTATCTTCTCTCGAATAGTTACATTAGAATAGATGAGGGTATCTGAACCGATAAAGGTGTCTTTTCCAATATAGCAACCAGAGTATATCACAGTCCTATCCCCAATCCTTACATTATCAGAAACTACTGTATATGCACCTATTGCCACATCTTTTCCTAAATCAGTATCTTTACCAACTATTGCAGTAGGATGAACACCTTTAGGATGTTGAATTTTTTCAGGAAAGAAATATGA
>DDKR01000067.1 GCA_002340085.1 Candidatus Omnitrophica bacterium UBA2593 | reverse complement strand
CTTTCACCACTGGCTTGGGCAATCCTCTTTTTTTTAGCTGAGACTGCCAAAGCAGTGGCACACCCCGACAAAGACATACCCAAGGTCTCAGTAATACAAGCCATGGTATTGGCAGTATACAAACCTTGGCATGCACCTTCTCCTGGACAAGCTTCTCTCTCTAAACATTCTAATTCTTTTCGAGAGATCTCACCTTTCTTTGCTCTTGCTAATGCTTCATAAGTATCACGGACAAAGGCTAATTTTCTCTGTCTATATCGACCGGCTAACATTGCTCCAGCAGTTACAATGATGGTTGGAATATTTAGGCGCACTACTCCCATCAACATACCAGGTGTAATCTTATCACAGTTAGTCAGACAAACAACTCCATCTAAACTATGGCCCTGACATACCGTCTCAATCGTATCCGCGATTATTTCTCGCGAGGGTAAAGAATAACACATTCCCAAATGTCCCATACCCAGACCATCACACATTCCCGGAACACCAAATAAAAAGGGAACTCCACCGGCTGAACAAATCCCCCGCTCAATGAACCTTTCTAAATCTCTCATACCTATGTGGCCGGGGATTATATCAGTAAAGGAAGTTGCTATGCCAATGAAGGGTTTGTCTAAATCTCTCTTAGATAATCCAGTAGCATAGAGTAATGCTCGATGAGGTGTTTTTTCTAAGCCCTTCTTAATCCTATCTGAACGCATCATCTCCCTTCTTTCTTCTGAGTAATTTTTCTAAATCAATCTTATCTAAATTGCGACTTGTCTTCTTCTTACTCTTTATTAACTCTTTCCAACCCATGAAAAATACTTTTTGATTCCCATATCTACCTATTTTTTTGTTCTTCCAAATTTCATCAAATTCAAAAGCTTTTATAGAGGTTAAAATATCGATTCTTACCGGCTCACATCCCAATTGAACCACTTTACTCTTTTGGCTAAAATCTTCCTCGGTCAGATCTGGGCTACTTATTCCAAATTCTCTTATTGCCTTAATAATCCTCTTAGCATTTTCTTTTGTAGGCTCAATTAAAATATCTATGTCTTTGGTATACCTCGGATAGCCCCAAAAACCTACAGCGAAAGCACCAATGATACAATATTTGACCTTATTCTTGTTAAATAACTCTAAAAACTCTACGAAGTCTTTTTCTACACGCATTTAAATTTATCTTTTTCAATTCAAAATACATTTCTCTGCAGAGTTGAATGTCTTCTAATCTCTCCTCAGGGCTCCTCTTACGATAATACTCATCTTCAAATCTTTCTGCTTCTTTAAAAGAATTAAATTTTTTTATCCAGATTTTCCTCATTAAATTTATCTAACAAATTTCCCAGCTCGAGAACCAAAGAGAAATATCTTTACTTTATCGTCTTTAAAATATTCGGCTACAAACTCTCTTATTTTAGCTATGTATTTATTTTCCATTCTGTTTAATCTGCTCCTTCTGTGTCAAGTGGGATTACTCTTAAAGCCTCTTTCCTTTTACGCTTAATTACCCGCTTTAAAATTACATACTTATCTACTAACTCTCTGTTGTCTACTGTATTTAATTGCCTAAATAAAAATTCAAATTTTTCTTCAATCTCTCCAGCAATCGTATCGCGTATTTCTTGAGGTAAACCGAGGATTTCTTTCTTAAATGGACCTAAAGCTTTTTTGCGAGTCTTATAAATAAATTGCTCTTCGGTTTCACCTTCTTTTCTTTCATTTCCACAATTCTCTTTTATCCAATCATACATTTTTCTTTTAAGATCTAAAGGAAAAGATTTAGATTCATAGACCATATTCTGAAATTCAGTAGCTAAATGTATCTCAGCAGTCTCGGTTTCGGTGAACTTTCCAAATGCCTCAGAAGGTAAAGTTGAAGCTCCATGTTGAACACAACCTGCTAATCCATATTCAGATCTTGCGATTATAGACAAATTCTTTAATGTATCGAAGTCTATATTTACTTTTGCAATACTTCCATCAGCTAAAACTACTCCTCCGTGAGTAGTTCCTGTCTGAACTGAGATCTTAGAAATTCCTGTATAATTCTTTCTCAAAGATTTCCTAAAACCCTTCATAAATGCATGTAATTCCTCAGGGGTAGAATTTTTACCACCTACTTCACCAATCTCACCTCCCACAGAGACCTCAATTCCTATTGGCTGGTTTTTCCTGATGAATTTGGTCAATTCCGCACACACTTCAAAATTTAACCTCTGCTGTTGCAGAATAGACGACTTAGCCAGATCTACCAAAGTCGAAGAATCGATATCGATATTGTAGAATCCCGCCTCAATTGCTTCCAACATCAAAGCTTTCAATCCTTCAATCTCTTTTTCAGGATTCTCTTGGAATCTCTTCGCATTCACTTGAAAATGATCTCCCTGAATAAATACAGGCCCTCCCCAACCCTCATAAATTGCTGCTGCTAAGACATTTGCTGAATATTCTATAGGTAATTGGTCTGTATAGCCAATCTCAGATTTTGCAATCTCAAAGATAAAAGCGGTTGTATTTAATCTCTTTGCGACTCTGAATATAGCTCCTGCTAAATCTAAGGTCAATGTCCTTAAATTTATTGCCGGAACAGTAAAATTACTTAAGATCTCATTTCTTCCTCGCCCGAGATAAAAAGAATTTATAGAAGCCAGATATATTCGGTTTTTATAAGCAATATTGAATATCTTCTTAGCCAATCTTTTCTTTATCTCTAAATCTTCTGCTAAGGATAAATCCTTTGCTAATTCTAAAATATTGAATGGTCTTCTTCCCATTAAATCTCCTTTTCTGCAATTTCTTAAGTCAATATCCTTACTAATTGATAAATTTCTTCGGTTTCAATCTTTTTCTTTTGGATTGCAAATTCTAAGTCTATGGCTTTAATTCCTCCATCTACTAAACCTACCACTTTATCCGAATCTCTCTTTAATAACAGATCTACTGCTTCTCTGCCTAAACGGATAGCTAAAATCCTACTAAAAGCAGTGGGACTGCCTCCTCTCTGGATATGACCTAAGATAACGACCCGGGTTTCTAAGCTTGTCCTTTCTATTATCTTTTCTGCAATATCTTCAGCTTTTGCTGCACCTTCAGCTGTAACAATAATCCAGCTTACCTTTCCCCTGATATTACCGTTAACGATATCATGACACATCCTCTCTAAATCAAACTCTCTTTCAGGAATAATCACATCTTCGCATCCAGCAGCTAAAGCAACCTGTAAGGCAATAAATCCAGATTCTCTACCCATGACTTCTATAACGAATATTCTTTCCATAGAGGTAACTGTATCTCGGATATTATCAATAGCAGATAAGGCTGTATTTACAGCTGTATCTGAACCGATAGTAGCATCGACTCCATTTATATCATTGTCAATGGAAGCAGCAATACAAATACAGGGAAGCTTATAATTCAGATAGAATCGATGAGCTGCCCGACAGGAGCCGTCACCTCCAATAATGATTAATCCATCTATACCGTATTTTTTTATCACCTCATACGCTCTTTGTTGGCCTTCTTCAGTCATAAATTCTGGACATCTTGCAGTCTTTAAAATCGTCCCACCTAAATTTATGATTCCCGAAACATTTCTTGGCCCAAATTGTTTTAACTCCTCGTTGATTAACCCCCAAAATCCTCTAAATACTCCCATTACTTCTAAGTTTCTATAGGTTGCGTATCTAACTATCGACCTTATTGCTGCATTCATTCCTGGCGCATCTCCTCCTGTAGTTAAGACTCCAATTCTTTTCATCATCAACGTCTCCCCTTTTTTATAATCCTTCCACCTGTAGATCTCGTGGATGTTCGATACTAAAGGTATAAAATATCTCTTTCTTCTCTTTGGGTTCCAATTCTAATTCCCAACGCCAGACACCTTTCCTATCCTTCCAATCCTTTACTTTTGGTTCAAAGCTTACTTTTGCTATCTTCACCTTAATTCTCTCATCCTCAGAGACAGGCATTGCCTCGAAAAAAATTACCTTGATCTTTTTATTCTTATAATTCTCTATAGTAGTCTTATACTTGAAAGTGGTTCTTCGCGTAGGTGAAGGGATGCCCGCAATCAAGACATCATCTATCTTTTTCTCAATTTGCTCCCTTTTTACCTTTACATTTTCATCAACCCCTAAATATAAATCGAACTCTTCACCTGGACCGATATTATCAATACTAGAGGAACCCACAAAATCTCCTTCTAAAAAGATGTTAACTCTACCTGCTAAAAGTTGCAAATCTTTGGCATTAGTAACTCGACTACCTAAATAAGTGAATGGACTAAGTCTGGGGTAAGTCGAGTATTCGAATGTTGCTGAAAGAATCTGTGAAGAGACCAGTAATTTATGTTCTGAACCATCAGACTTTATGATTGCTTTACGAGGGAGTTTATAGACTACCGCAATTCCTTTCTCTTCTACTACTGCATACTCAACTTTTGGTTCTTCTGCTACTTCTGGTTCAAATCTCGGAGTAAATGCTTCAAATTGTGCCATAGGTATTCTTTCCTTCATAATCCTCGGCGGCTGATAAACTCTTATAAACCAGGGGCTGACATAGGGCATTCTTCCACCAATGGCAGGTTTTGCTGTAGAAAGAGAAACTTCTACATCCTCCCAATCTTCACCTGTGGTCTGCTTAATTATTCCGTAAAAGACCAATTCTACTTCTGATTTCTCGAAATTTGCTCTCGCATCATAAAGCGGTTGCCAACGAGCACCTCTAACTAAGTAAGAGACATTTAAATGAAGCATTCCAGATTTTAAGACCTCTAAATCTACAATGATTGATCTCTTTAATTTCTTAACCGGACTACAAATTTCTCTCAATTGCCTCCTCAAAACATCGATTTTTTTATTTAAATCCCTCATCTTAAGTTCAGTGTCCATCATACCAGAGTAATTCTCTCTTAATTTTGTATCTAAGAATTTAAATATCTCATTCAAATCTTCTGGGGCGGGTATTTTGGTAACTAAATCTTTGGGTATCTGTTCTCGAGAAAATAGTCTTATTGAATCTAAAAAACTTTTTTCTTCTAAAAGTAGATTTTTGAGATTCTCCAATTGCTTTATCTCATCTTCTAATTTCTGGATTTCATCTTTTAATTGTTTAATCCTCTCTGAAGCTACTTCTTCTAAAAACTCTTTCTTTAATTCTATACCGAAGAGCTTAACTTTAGCCTCACCTGAAGCTGAAACTTTCAAAGAATTCTCATCTACCTCTGGAATAATATCAGCAAATACTATCTTGAATATCCCTGTATTTAACTTAAGTCTTGCTAAACGATTAATTAAAGCAGAATCTGGATAAACTGTAACCTCAGAAATCCTTGATTCTACCTCAATCTCTGAAGAAAAGACAAAGTCACCACATAAGATTAAACCTAACATTAAACACATAATCATTGACTTTTTCATTTTTTCACCTCAACTTTTATCTCCTTCTTTATAAGTCTTATTACCAAGGTTTCAGCAATAATATGAGGTAATTTATCTTTTGGAATTTCTCTCTCATCTTTTAGTTATGTTCCCAACTGCCAACTTTCTATGTATCTCTTCTGTTCTTCAGTTAAATTGTCTATTTTGATCCCTAAGGATTTTAATTTTAGGTAGGCGATGTCTTTGTCTATAGCTTGGGGTACTCCATAGACCTTATTCTCTAATCTTTTATGATTCTTTACTAAATATTCGACACAGAGTGCCTGATTAGAAAAGCTCATATCCATAACTTGAGCAGGATGGCCTTCGGCACAAGCTAAATTTATCAATCTGCCTTCACCTAAAAGATAGATTCTTTTACCACTTTTAAGAGTATATTCATCTATATACTCTCTTGTTCTTCTTATCTTTAAACTTAATTCTTTTAATGAGTCTATGTCTATTTCTACATTGAAGTGGCCAGAATTTGCCAAAATTACACCATCTTTCATCAACAAGAAATGTCTCTTTGTAATTACATTGATGTTACCAGTAGTAGTTACAAATATATCTGCAGTCTTTGCTGCCTCAGATGCCGGCATTACTTGATAGCCATCCATTACCGCTTCTAAAGCCCTTAAAGGGTTTACCTCTACTACTATTACCTTTGCACCCATTCCCTTTGCCCTCATAGCCACACCTTTACCACACCATCCATAACCGCATACAACAAAATTAGTCCCTGCAATTAACTTGTTTGTTGCTCTTAAGATTCCATCTATGGTAGATTGGCCTGTTCCATAGCGGTTATCGAATAAGAATTTTGTCTGTGCATCATTTACCGCAATAATAGGATAGAGAAGCTTTTTGTGTTTCTCTAAGGAACGCAGACGAATCACACCAGTAGTGGTCTCTTCTGTTCCTCCCATAATGTTATGGTGAATACCTAAAGATAAACTATGGATAGTCCCTACAAGATCTGCTCCATCATCTACAGTAATATTAGGCTTAATCTTTAAAACTGAACTTATATGTCTATAGTAGGTCTTTTTGTCTTCTCCTTTAATTGCAAAGACGCAGATTTTGTAATCTTTTACCAAAGAGGCTGAAACATCATCCTGGGTTGACAAAGGATTTGAGGCACATAAAAAGATTTCTCCACCTCCTGCTTTTAGGACATCTACAAGTACTGCGGTCTCTGAGGTCACATGTAGACAACAAGATATCTTTATATCCTTAAAGGGCTTTTCTTTCTTGAATTTTTCTCTAATCAAATCCAACACGGGCATATTATCTTTTGCCCATTCAATTCGAAGTCTTCCTTTTTTTGCCAAATTTATATCCTTTATCTCATAGTTCATCTTGTAAAACCTCTACCTTGTCTAACTTTTCCCAATTGAATTCACCCCTTCCAAAATGTCCATAACAGGCAGTATTTTTATAGATTGGCTTTAGGAGATCTAATTGTTTAATCATTCCTTGAGGAGTAAGATCAAAATGTTTCTTTATCAATCCTAAAAGTTTATCTTCTGGAATCTTTGTTGTCCTGAATGTGTCTACCATTACTGCTAAAGGTTCTTTTCTTCCAATCACATAGGCAACTTGAATAAAACATTTATCACAGAGTCCGGCAGCGACAAAATTTTTAGCAATGTACCTTGCCATATAGGCTGCAGATCTATCTACTTTTGTTGGATCCTTGCCTGAGAAGGCCCCTCCCCCCGGAGAAACTACTCCACCATAGGTATCTACCATTATTTTTCTACCAGTCATACCAGTATCAGATTGAGGACCTCCAATAACAAATTTTCCTGTCTCATTACAATAGAACTTTGTATTCTTATCTATCCAATCTTTTAAAACAGGCTTGGCAATAACTTCTATCATTTCCTCTCTCTTATCTTTTCTAATATTTTTCCCTTTTGAATCTAAGACTTCCTCTGTATGTTGACAAGCCAAGACTACCGAATCACATCTTACAGGCCTTTCTTTCCGATACTCTATTGTAACTTGAGATTTTCCATCAGGGCCCAAATATTTTAAGATGCCTTTCTTTCTTACCTCAGTCATTCTTCTTACCAACTTATGAGCAAGCGTAATCGCCAAAGGCATGAATTCCTGTGTTTCTCTGCAGGCATAACCAACCATTACTCCTTGGTCTCCTGCACCTCCCCTGTTTACCCCTTGAGCAATATCTAAAGATTGAGTATGAATCGTATTTATGATTGCGCAGGTCTTATAATCCAAACCATACCTTGGGTCTGTATAACCAATATCTCTTATAACTCTTCTTCCGATCCTATGGATATCTACATAACCTGAAGTAGTAATCTCACCTCCTACAATGATTAAGCCCATAGTCACATATGTCTCGCAAGCAACTCTCCCCCAACAATCTTGTTTTAAGATCTCATCTAATACCGCATCAGATATCTGATCACATAGTTTATCGGGATGACCTTCAGCTACTGACTCAGAAGTAACAAATTTTTTATCCATTCTTTTCTAAGGCCTCCTTTACTTTTTTATAAGTATCCGGGTGACCCACATCGAGCCAAAAACCTCTAAACTCAAAACCATAGGTTGGTATTTTTCTATAAAGCCAAGAGATCAAATTTCCCGGAGCATCAGTACTCATCTTTTTCAAACTTAGATATTCTCCAAGAAGAGAAAATCTTTCTTTAGGAAAATAGTAGAGGCAAATCCCGATTAAATCTGAAATCACCTTCTTTGGCTTCTCTCGGTAGTAGATGATCTTTAAATCTCTGTCTACTTTTACTACAGAATATTTTTTAACATCATCTTTTCTATTTAAACGGTAAAGCCCTACAGAGATAGATGGACTTTTACTTTTAGCGAATTTATAAAATTCACTTAAATTATCTTCTAAGAATGTATCGCCTCCTATGATTATTAGATCTTCGGCGACTTTTGCTTTCTCAATAGAAAAACGCATATCTCCAATCGCTCCTAAACTCTCTTTAAGATTCTGTGTTCCATCGTTTAAGATTTTTAATCGCTTACCAAAATTTCTTTTCTTCAACCAATCCAAAAAATTCTTATAGAACTTTTGGTTGGTGACTATTAAGACTTCGTTAATATCTTTAATCTTCTCAAATTTCTCCACAAGATAATCCGCTAAATATCTTTTACCAATCTTAAGTAAAGGCTTTGGGGTGTCTTTAGTTAAAGGGTATAATCTCGTTCCAAAGCCAGCAGCTAAAATTAAAGCCTTCATCTTAAAAATTATTTTTTCGCTAATTCCTTTTTTAGATACTCTATTCTCTCTACAGGGGTAGGATCTATCCTATTTAAGATTGCCAAATAGAAAGAAATAAAATCACAAAAGTAAATCAGAGAAAGAATCTTTGCTAAAAGCTTTTCACCCCTTGAGAAAATTTCTTTAATCTTTATTCTTTCTTTTTCAATTATTCTCTTTGTAATTTCAATCCTCTTTTTTATATTTAAAGGTTCACCTCTATCTCGTAAGATGAGTACTACAAAGTCTTCAGAAAGAAATTTTGGATTCCTAAAACCCTCAATCTCATTGTGATTTAACTCTGGAAACAGATTTACCGAACTCAGCTGTTTAGAATTCTCTGCAATTTGGGCTCGGAATCTGGTAGCACAACAGTCAAAATTTAATGAGGCTGAGTAGATAATCACAATTTTTTTAAAGAGAGAAAAAGTGATTCTCTTTGCTTGATTTTTAGGGATAGGCGTCTCTGGCTTCAATTCTTCTTTTAAATTTTCCAAAATCAGAATACTCTCTCCAATCTCTTCATCTAAATCTTTGATAGGGATTAATCTGTTAAGGATAACTAAAGGCGTAATACTTAAATACCCCAAAGCATTTCTGGGAGGAAAACCAGATGGAATCTGTATATGAGGAATCTTATCTTTTTTTGCTAAATCTTTTAAAATTCCTCCTGAAGAGATAACTATGATCTTTGCATCTTTCTTTTTCGCCTCTCTGTAAGAGGAAACTGTCTCTTCAGTATTTCCTGAATAACTCGAAATGAAAACGAGGGTCTGATTATCTACAAATGAGGGTAAAATATATTCTCGATTTACAAGTATAGGTAAGGGAGATTTTAAGTAGAGATAAGACCTTACTAAGTCTCCACCGATGGCTGATCCCCCTAAACCTGAGAACAATATCTTTTTAAAATTTTTATACTTAGGCAAAAAAACTTCTTCTCCAATCCTCCTTGCATCTTCTATCTGAAGAGGAAAATCTAAAAGTCTGGTTAACATATTTCCTCTATCAAAATCCCTAATCGTCTTGTAAAGTGTATCCTTCATCTTCTAAAATTTTATTTAATCTTTCTCTGACTAGTCCTTCTACTTCTTTCCCTGTAGACAATTTTAAACAAGATGAAGTGATCTCTTCTGCCTCTTCTAATCTTACTGAACGAATTATTTGCTTTATCTTAGGGATCGCCTGAGAAGGAATACTAAACTCATCTAAACCTAATCCTAAGAGTAATAAGGCGAAAATTGGTTCTGAAGCCATCTCACCACACATACCTATCCAGATGCCTGCGGCGTGGCCTGCTTCAATTATATTCTTTATCAAACGCAAAACCGCTGGATGTGCTGGCTCATAAAGATAGGAGATTTTCTCACTCGTCCTATCTATAGCCAAGGAGTACTGAATGAGATCATTTGTACCAATACTGAAAAAATCGGACTCCTTAGCTAAAATATCAGAGGTCAAAGCTGCTGAAGGGACTTCGATCATCGTACCTACTTCGATATTCTCATCAAAACCGATTCCTTCTTTTCTCAAATCCTCTTTTGCCTCCTCCAACAGAGAATTTGCGTGGCGCAGTTCTTCGATTCCTGAGATCATTGGGTACATAAGCCTTAATTTACCATGTACAGATGCTCTTAAGATTGCTTTGAGTTGTGTCTTAAATATATCTGGCCGAGCTAAACAAAACCTTATTGCTCTCCAGCCTAAAAAGGAAAACATCTCCCTGGGAACTTTAAGTTGAGATAAAAATTTATCTCCTCCTAAATCTAGTGTCCTTATAGTTACAGGATATGGAGATAAGGCTTCGGCAACCATCCTATATGCTTGATAATGTTCATCTTCTGTAGGTAGATCTATTCTATTCATGTAGAAGAATTCTGTTCGATACAGACCTATTCCTTCTGCACCTGCTTCTAAGACCAAAGGCATCTCTTCAGGAAGTTCGATATTAGCAGCTAATTCAATCTTCTTTCCATCTTTAGTTTGAGCAGGTAAATCCCTCAAATGTAAAAATACTTCCTTTATATCTATGAGTCTCTTCTCTTTAGTTCTGTAGAGCTGTATAGTCTCCTCATCAGGAGAAACTATAACAATACCTGTGTCACCGTCGACAATTAAGAGATCACCTGTCTTTATCTTCTCAGTTGCTACCTCTAAACCTACTACTGCAGGAATCTGTAGAGATTTAGCCATAATTGTAGTATGTGAAGTCTTTCCGCCAATGTCGGTGACAAAACCACAAACATTCTCCCTATGCATGCGTACCGTATCAGAAGGAGAAAGATCGTAAGCGACGATAATTACTTTTTCTTTTAGCTCCTCTAAAGAAAATTCTTTTTTACCTAAAAGGTTCCTTAAAACTCTCTTTCCTACATCTCGAATATCAAAGACTCTTTCTCTTAAGTATTCATCATCTATCTTAGAGAATATCTGTATGTATTTTTTTAAAACATCTTGGAAGATAGATTCACAACAAATTTTTTCTTCTTGAATACGACTGATTACCTCCTCAATAAGTAAACGGTCTTCTAAAACTAAAAGATGGGCATCGAATATTTCAGCTCCATTTTTACCTAACTCTTCAGAAATCTTCTTCTGTAGATCTAAGATTTGCCTTCTTGTCTTAATAAGAGTATCTTCAAATCGCATTATCTCCAAAGGTATCTTCTCTTCAGAGATTGGTATTTTAGGGATAATAAATTCTTCTTTTCCTAACAGAAAAGCCTTACCGATAGAAACCCCAGGAGCTGCATTTATTCCTTTTAACTGCTCATTCATCTTTAAACTAAAGTTATAATTTAAATGAAGAATTACACAATTTTACTGTGATTCCTCATCACTTACAATTCTTTCTAATTCCTCTATTGCTTCTTTTGCGTCTTTACCTTCTACTTCCACAGAGATCTTACTTCCCTTTTCTGCAGCCAATGTAAGGATACCCATAATAGACTTGCCATTTACCCTTCTCTTTCCCTTTTTAACTGTAATCTGTGAGTCGAATTTAGAAGCTATCTGCACAAATAATGCTGCTGGTCGGGCGTGTAAGCCTTGTTTATTTCTTATGATCAGATCTTTTTTAATCATTACCTGCGTTCTATAAGTTAAGATTATCTATTAATAATACCTGCTTTCTAACCGACGAAAAAAGATACACATCTTGCAGATTGACTTACTTGAACTCAACTTAAAAGTTTTAGCTATGTTAAAAACCAACGGTAGTTTACGCCTTCTTTTTCTGAGAAGGTAGAATTGTCTCTATAACTCTAATTCTACCTGTTCTATAAAGAATAATATTAATTCCTTTAAATTAAGAAAGAGCCAAAAATAATTCTTATTTTTTAGAAATTAAATTAATGATAATCTCTGCCAATCTCTTGGGATTATGTCTGACATAATCGGTTGTAGAGATTATATCATCTTCAATTATCTTTATTCCCAAATTCTTTATTCTTTCTGAATCTGGAAATACAGGAAAAGAGTCTTCTTCCTCATATTTGGCTAGAACTTCTTTAGGAGGTGTAGAGGTATTTAGGATACAGCAATCGATTATATATGGATGAGAATGATTTAGGATTGCCTGAAGATGGTTTAAAGCTGTATAGCCATCCGTCTCACCATGTTGGGTCATAACATTACATACATAGACTCTAGGAACATTTGTCTTCACAATGACTCTCGTTATCTCTTTAACCAAGAGATTTGGGATTATGCTTGTGTATAGACTACCCGGACCAATGATTATTATATCTGCCTCTTTGATTGCCTTTATCGCTTCAGGTGTGGCTGAAGAATCTTCTGGTTTTAGATAGACCCTTTTTATAGGAACTTTTTTCTTAGGAATCCGGGCTTCTCCTTCTACTACTGAGCCATCTTGGTATTCGGCAATTAAGGAGACATTCTTTAAAGTAGAAGGTAAAACCTGACCTCTGATAGCTAGAACCTTACTTGATTCTTTAATTGCTTTTTCGAAGTCACCGGTAATTTGCGTCATAGCAGTTATAAATAGATTTCCGAAACTATGACCGCTAAATTCAGAATCTTTTTCAAAACGAAATTGAAAGAGTTGCTGCATCAATGGCTCAGCATCAGCTAAAGCAACTAAGCAATTACGAATATCTCCCGGAGCTGGAATATCAAATTGTTCTCTAAGTCTTCCTGTAGAGCCTCCAGAATCAGCAACTGTGACAATGGCATAGATATTGTTAGTGTAATTCTTTAGACCATGTAAGACAGC
>DDKR01000123.1 GCA_002340085.1 Candidatus Omnitrophica bacterium UBA2593 | reverse complement strand
TAATAGAGAAGATCTTAGAAAAACATCAAAGGACAAGAATGATATCTAAAGATGTTTTTACAGGAAAAAATAAGAGTTGATCATATTAGATCCTAAACTCACTTTATGTAGAAGTAGGAAAAGGGAACTTTGCTGAAGAGTTCAATCATTTTGATCAAGAGTACAATTGAGAGATTTGCTGATTGTGCAAAGATAGAAGCAAGAAAAGGTGAAAAAGAACCAAAGAATAAAAGACAGATACCCAAAGCAATGACAACAGATAAATAAGGAATAATCAGAATATTAACAAATATAGGCATAAATGAAATAATCTTAAAGTGATAAAAAATAAAAGGTGAAAGTCCTAACCACCAAGATAAAGATATAGAAAAAGCATCACTGAAGAATCTCGGAGTTCTATTTTTTTTAAATTTTTCTCCAAAAAGAAAATCCTTAATCTTTGGCGAGAGATAAACTATAGATATAACACTCAAAAAAGAGAGTTGAAAACTGATATCAAAGATCTCAGAAGGCCTAAGAATTAAAATCAAAAGACAACAGATAGATAAAGAATGAGAAATCCTTGCTTGTCTTCTTAAGAAAAACCCAAATAGTAAAACTATAGCCATTACAGTTGCTCGTATTACAGGAGTCCTTAAGCCAGTTAGAAAACAATAAAAGATAAGAAAGAAAATGATCAATATGTAACGTAATCTTCTCTTTAATCTCAACGTCTTTAAAAATATATTCAATATGAAACCAATTATTCCTATATGGAGACCTGAGATAGCCAAAATATGTACAGTTCCAGTCTGGATGAATAGACGATTAAAATAAGGTGAGATATAACTCCTTTCTCCTAAAAGCATCGCTGAAAATATACCTGCCTGGGGAGAGGGAAGATACTTAAATAAAAGAGTAATATTCCTAGTCCTAATTTTAAAAGCCAAATATTTAAGGAGATTATATCTTTTTTTACCTGTTTGCTTGATGAAGCCTGATTTCCCAACAGTCAATACTGAATAGATCCCCTTCTGTCTTAGATAAGTTTGATAGCTAAGCTCTCCGTAAGTCTTGGAAAGCCTCCCTTTTAAGATTAGTTCCTCTCCATATATAACCCTTTTTTTGAGAAAGTCCAGTACCTTTACTTTTCCCTCTACCTTATAGATTTTACCTCTAAAGGTGACCTCTTTGACTTTTAAGGCAAAGCTGTCACAGATCTCTCTCCTTGCAGGAAAATCATCTACCACACCTTTTAATATTACAATCTCTGAATCAGGAATATATAATTCTGTGATATGTGAAGAGGGCAGATATTGGAAATTTTTTAAGGATAGGACACCTAAAGGTATCCCTAAGATAATTAAGAGTAGAACAGAATATGCTTCTTTTAAGAAAAAGAAAGTCAAAATGATAAAGATGAAAGTAGAGATGTATAAAATAAAGAAAGGAAGGTTTAGGAATTTAGCTAAAAAAATCCCTCCACCGAAAAATAAAGTAAAAAGGGGGAGGAAAGTTAAGTTTTTAAATCTATTCTGTAATAAAATAGTCCTTTATCCTTTTATATTTAGAATCACCTATTCCTTTTATATTTTTTAGTTCTTCGGTATCTTTAAATCCACCTTTAAGATTCCTATACTCAATTATCCTTCCAGCTAATTTTTCACCGATTCCCGGGATACCTAAGAGAATTTCCTTTGTAGCTTTATTTAGATTGACTTTGCCGATATCTGAATTAAAAAAACCTAAGAATTCTATATGAGAATACTTCTTTGTTAGGAAATTAAGAGTTATACCAACAAAAAATATGATGATAAGAAATAAAACAACTTTCCGCTCTTGAAAAGTAAGATTAAACATCTATAGTGTTCTGTAACTAAAATATGATTTCAAGGATTTGAAGGTGGATTCAAAGATTATTATTTCTTGCCATGATCACTGTAATCAATGTAATTATAAAACAATATTAACTAGTCTATTAGGGACAAAGATAAATCTCTTAATCTCTCTTTCCTCTGTCCATTTTTTTATTTTTTCATCGGATAAGACTTTTTCTTTTAATTCTTCCTCTGTGATATCTAAAGGAACTTCTATCTTAGAACGGACTTTACCATTGACTTGGATGACATAGGTAATCATCTCTTCTTTTATTAAAGCTTCATCATAAGAAGGCCATTTTGTCTTCAAAATACTCTTTCCGTAGCCTAACTCCTGCCACATCTCTTCACAGATATGAGGTGTAAAAGGAGAAAGCAACAATACGATTGTTTTTATTGCTTCTCTAACCTCCCTGTTTTTGCTGTAAGCTACAGATTGTAGGCTGTAAATTTGATTTACTAATTCCATAATCTTAGAGATTGCGGTATTGAATTTAAAATTTTCAATATCTTCTGTGACTCTCTTTATTGCCTGGTGTGTCTTTTTCTTTAAATTTAACAGATCCTTCTCCTCTAAATTTTTAATTTTTAATTTTAAACTTTTAATCTTAGTTAATTTCCAAATCCTATTTAGAAACCGACTCGCTCCACCTATACCCCGATCACTCCATTCCAATTGATCTTGAGGAGGAGCAGCAAAGAGTATAAATAGCCTTAAAGTATCACATCCATATTTGTTAATTATTGTATCTGGGTCAATAACATTACCTTTGGATTTAGACATGACTTGACCATCTTTTAAGACCATGCCTTGGGTCAAAAGCTTCTCAAACGGCTCATCGAATTCGAGTAAACCTGTGTCTCTTAAGAACTTTATAAAGAATCTCGAATAAAGTAGGTGTAATATTGCATGTTCAATGCCACCTATGTATTGATCTACAGGCATCCAGTATTTGGTCTCTTTTTTGCTGAAAGGGGTTTTATTAAATTTTGGAGAACAGAATCTTAAGAAATACCAAGAAGAATCAAAGAATGTTGCCATCGTATCTGTTTCTCTTAGAGCTTTTAAATTACATTTAGGACACTTGGTCTCCAAAAATTCTTTAACCTTAGATAAAGGACTTCCTCCTTTTCCAGTGAAAGGAGCTTTTTGGGGTAGAATTACCGGAAGATCTCCATCTAAGACAGGAACTGTTCCACAACTCTTACAATAGATAATTGGAATGGGTGTTCCCCAATATCTTTGCCGTGAGATCAACCAATCACGCAACCTCCAAAATTCTTTTCTCTTGCCAATCCCCTTTTCTTCCATCCATTCAGCAATCTTTATCTTTGCTTCCTGATTTGGTAAACCATCAAATTGCCCAGAATTGATCTGAATGCCGTCTCCCTCATAGGCCTCAATTAAATCCTCAGATCTAAGATATGGTTTTTCCGGATCCTGGATTACTATCTTTATGGGCAGATTATGCTCTTTTGCAAATAGAAAATCTCTCTGATCATGGCTGGGAACTGCCATAATTGCACCGGTTCCATATTCTAAAAGAACATAATCAGCTACCCAAATAGGTATAATTTCTTCGTTGACTGGATTTATGGCATAAGAACCTGTAAAAATCCCCTCCTTTTCTATATCCTCAGAAGTTCGGATAATCTTAGATTTCTTTTTAGCTCTCTCAATAAAATCTAAAACATCTTTCTGATTATCACCGATTATCTCTTTTACTAAAGGATGTTCTGGAGCAAGTGAAATATAAGTTGCTCCAAAGATAGTATCGGCCCTGGTTGTAAAGACAGGAATTATTTCTTCTCTATTCTTTAATCTAAAGTAGATCTCAACACCTTCTGATTTTCCTAACCAATTTTTCTGCATTGTCAAGACCCTCTCCGGCCAATTAGACAGTTTCTCTAAATCTTCCAACAATTCATCTTGATAAGCAGTAATCTTTAAAAACCATTGTTCTAAGTCCTTTTGGATAATCTCTTTTGAACACCTCCAACATTTACCTTCAATTACTTCTTCATCGGCTAATGTTGTAGAACAATCTGGACACCAATTGACTTGAGCAGGTTTCTTATAAACTAAACCCTTCTCGAAAAATCTCAAAAAAATCCATTGATTCCATTTGTAGTATTCAGAATCACATGTAGAGACTTCTCTCTCCCAATCATAGGAGAATCCCATTTCTTTTAATTCCTTTTTCATCCAATCAATACATTTATATGTCCAAATAGCTGGATGAGTTCTATTCTTTATTGCTGCATTCTCTGCGGGTTGGCCGAAAGCATCAAAACCCATAGGGTGTAAGACATTATAACCCTGCATCATCTTAAAACGTGCATAGACATCTCCAATTGTATAATTTCTGATGTGACCCATATGGAGTTTACCTGAAGGATAGGGAAACATCTCCAAAAGATAAAATTTTTTCTTTTTAGGATGGGGTTTTACCCTAAAGATTCTTTCCTCTTGCCAATATCTTTGCCATTTTTTTTCTATCTCTTTAAATGGATAGCTCATCTTAATTTACCAAACTCTTCACCAAGTTTAAGTTCATGATATCATCTTCTTCTCTTTTCTTGGGAGTCTCTAAGATAAAGGGTATATTTTTTAGTTTGGGATGATTGATGATCCTTTTGAATCCTTCTAAACCAATCTTTCCTTTCCCAATATGTTCATGCCTATCCTTTCTTGAATCCAATTTATCTTTCGCATCATTTAGATGGATGAGTTTTAATCTACTTAAACCGACCAAACTGTCGATCTCCTCTAAAATACCTCTTAGACCTTCTTCAGTAGATAGGTCGTATCCTGATACATAAGCATGACAAGTATCTAAACAGACCCCAAATCTCTCCTTATCTTCTATTCCTTTTAAAATCTCTCTTTGATGCTCAAATTTATAACCTAACCAGGAGCCAGAGCCGGCGGTATTCTCCAAAAGAATGTCTACTCTTGAATTTTTTGTCCTATCAGCAATGATATTTAAAGCTTTGGTAATCCTTTCTAAGCCTTTCTCCTCACCTGATTTCTTGTGACTTCCCATATGGGTGATAATGTAATCTGCTCCTAAAAGCTCTATTTCCTTTATATCCTGAATATAGGCTTTAATTGAGCCTTGATACAACCTTTTGTAAGGTGAAGCTAAGTTGATCAAGTAGGGAATATGTACAAATAGGGGTGAGATTTTTGATCTTTCTTTTCTTTTCTTGAATTCCTCTATATCTTCAGAACTTAATTTACTACGCCTCCACTCCTGAGGATTCCGGGAGAACATCTGCATGGTATTACAACCTAAATCAACTGCTCTATCTATTGCCTCATAGATTCTACCTGAAATAGAAACCTGGACTCCTAAAAGCATAACAAAGTTCTAACCTCGAATTTAAAAAGTGACTAGATTTAAAGGTGGTGGAGCTGACGGGATTTGAACCCGTGATACCACAATGCCATTGTGGCGTGATCCCACTTCACCACAGCCCCTTCTTTAAAAAATCAACCCTTTAAAGATATCTACGAGTTTGGGAGTAAATTGTTTTGACTTTACTTTCTCTAATTCTTCAACCGCTTCTTTAATAGAAAAAGCTTTCTTGTAATCTCTACCTGTAGTTAAAGCATCGAAGGCATCACAGATACTAATGATCTGGGCACCTAAAGGAATTGCTTCTCCTGCTAAACCATGAGGATAGCCTGAGCCATCATAATGTTCGTGATGGTGTAAGATATAAGGGATTAAATCTTTCAATCCACTTATAGGTTCTAATATCTTTACCCCAAAACTCGTATGCTTCTTTACAAAATCAAACTCTTCCTCAGTTAATCTTCCCTTTTTATGCAAAATCTCATCGGGTAGGCCTATCTTTCCCAAATCGTGGAGTAAGGCAGCTTTCCTTAATCTTTCTTTTTCCTCATAGGAAAAATTGAGTTTGTCGGCAACAGCCAAACAGTAATTGGCAACCCGTTCTGAGTGGCCTTGGGTATAAGGATCCCTTTCTTCTATGGCAGTGATTAAGGAAGCAATCAGATCGAAATATGCCTTTTGTTCATTCTCTGTCTTTTCCTTTAATCTTTCAATTAGATGTATCAATTCTACATTCTTTTCTTCGGTATCCTTTTCTAAAAACTCCAATGTGTCTTTAAGAATCTTTCCAGGTGCAGATGTTTTTACAATTTGAGAATACTCAGTGATATCTCCTGGATAAAATTTCAGTTTTTCAAAGAGATCTAAAAAGAAACTCTTTACTTTTAATCCCCTATATGCTTTTAAGTATCCAATTTTTATCTTTGCATTTATTCCTCTTTGGGAAAGAATATCTTCAATCTGAGATTTCCACCTCAAGAGGACTTCGTTGATATTCTTAGAATACAAAAAACCAACTATCGATTCTTCGGTAAGAAGGGCACCCTTTAAATCTTGCCGTTGTAGAGAATCAGAGATCTCTCTTAAAGTCTCCTTTAATTTTGTGAAGTTTAACCTGAGTCCATCTATAAGGATACAGAATAAATAGAGGTTCTTTAAATAGAATTTATCTAATTCTAAATCTAAGAGATAATAGAGGTATCTTTGAGTAAACAGGCCTGAAAGAGGATCTTTGACTGCCTTACTCTTTATTCTTTGAAGGCAGAACAAGGAATAAAAGTATCTATAGAGATTTCCAAAAGAAAGATAGAGAAAAGAAAATATAAGGATGTTACCATAATTGAATCTGTATCCCTGAGAGAATAAGATTACATCTACCCAGAAGAGTAAAAGCAGAATCCCTGAAGATAAAATCACACCTCTCAAAAAACTTACTCTATTTAAAATTATCCCCACTGAAATCAACATTAAGATATAGATTAAAAGATCGACCTTTAAATCCCTAATAAATTTATTCCTGACTATGTTTAAGAATCCGTTTAAGTGAACATACACTCCTGGAAATTCTCCGAAAGGCGTAAGATGAAAATCGTGGATTATCTTTGCTATTGATCCTACAAAGACAAATTTGTCTTTAAATTCTTCTTTAGGAAATTTCTTTTCTAAAACATCAGAAAAGGAGATATACTTCAAATCCTTGGGTTTAAGGAGATAATTTAGGTTGTAGGTTTTATGCTTATCTAAAGGAATGGATATTTCTCCTATCTCTACAGTATTTTCTGAGATGTTTATCTCTTTATCTAAATAAATTCTTGCTGCCTCAAGACTAAATGACTTTCCCAGGAACGGCTCTTTTCGGATATAAGCCCTCGCTCTTCTTATTAGACCATCTTCATCCTGGGGAGTATTGATAAGTCCTAATTTGGCATTTTGGAAGAAATCCTCTAAGGGATAAACTGGATTTGCTTCCTTATCTACAAAATAAGCTAAAAGGATCTCTCCAGAAAAATTCTTAATCGCTTCTGAGAATATCTTATCTTCTGCCTCTTCGGAGGTCCCTACAAAGGTGAGATCAAAGAATACCGCTTTCACCTTTTCTTCTTCTAAGATATTTAAGAGTTCAGCATATACAGACCTCCTCCAAGGCCAACGAGAAGGAATCTTCTCTAAAGAATAATCATCTACACCAATAACAATAATATCTTGTGGAGAAATCTTTTTAAAAAGATAGTAAGAAAAGTGGTTTAAAGAATCATTTATCTTTAAAGAGAGTTTTTTAAAGAGGAACTTAGAAGAAAAAAAGAAGATGAAAATAATTAAACCAATAAGAAGATATCTATTTTTCCCAAACATAACCTAAATTTTCTAAGAAAGATATTATCGATCTTTGGATCTCTCTTTAAGCTCTTCCTGTTCTATATTGTGAAGGAAGTCCTATTAGTGCTCCTTTTTGCCGTGCTTTTTGTCGAGTACTTTGTCGTAACTCTGTTGTAACTGTTGTACATATTGGAGGAACTGTTTGATCTCTTTCTCCCCTCCTTTGGTTATAGTGATTGCATATTTCTTTTTACCTGTAATCTTCCATGAAATATGCCTTGCAGTAAGCCGTTCTGGAGATTCAAATGTCTCTGCTTCACAATCTCCAACAACTAATGTGCCTTTGTCGAGGTTCTTATATTCCTTATAATTCTTCTCTGCAACAATTATGTTTATTCCATAAGAACGCCCTTCAATAGTACCATCATCACGCCGTCTTGGAGGTGTCTCATCTTTAGGACAGGTGATTAATTTAATATCTCCTCCTAAGTATCTCCGAACGAAACTATCCTGAGCATATAATAGACCTTTATTCTGGAGATCAATGATAAAATAGGAAAGCTTTATCTTCCACTGATTTTCTTCTTTAAATATTTTCACCCAAGCTTTTCTTAAATGTTCGGGTTTTAATTGAGATATAGCCCCGGGTATACGATCATTCTCTAATCCATAAATTTCAATTGCTGCTTGAATGGCTTTAAGATTAGTCTCACAAACTTTTGCCTTTGCATTTTCTATTGTATTCTGATAAAGAGGAAGAGACAAAGTTGCCAAAATTCCTAAGATGACAAGAATAATCACTATTTCTAAAAGCGTAAATCCTTTCTTCATTTCCAAATACCTCATTTTCTAATGATTAAAATACTCTTTTAGTTTCTCCCAAGTTTGACTTCCTACAGCACCATCGACACTTAAATCATTTCTCTCTTGAAATTTTCGTATTGCTTCTCTTGTCTTTGGGCCGATTACTCCGTCGATCTCACCATCATAGAAACCAGCATTCTTTAAAGCAGCCTGGATCTGTTTTGCATCAGGCATCTTTACAACTACTCTTTCTTCTAATTCAACCTCTTTCTTTTCTAATTCTGCTCCCCTCTCCTCCAACTCTCTCTTTAAGATAAGATTTTCTTCTTCCTTTTGTTTTAATTGATCCTCTAAATAGCTTATCCTCTCTCGGAGTTGTTGAATCTCTATCTCTTTAATCTCTTCTGTGGTTACGCAACCCGAAAGAATCAAGAGGCCTACTATACAAAATACTATCTTCTCCATAATCCTCCTTTTTTACTATTATAGTTATTCTGCTAAGTAAAGTATTATATCCTATTTTTCTTCAATTGACAAATATTGTTTAGAATGGTATGATTAAAATCAATGAGGAAAATACCGGTATTTTTAGTAATGGGTTTTCTTTTTACAGGAATGATCTCAGCAGAATCAAAATCATCCGTCTATATCATTCCCATCAAAGGTGTAATCGATTTAGGTCTTTCTGGTTTTGTAAAGAGAGCTTTGGAAGAAGCAAAGAAACAACAGGCAGAAACAATTATCTTAGAGATCGATACATTTGGAGGAAGAGTCGATGCAGCAGTTGAGATCTGTAAACATTTAGAAGAGATAAAACCTATAAGGACGATTGCTTTTGTTGATGGGCAAGCTTGGTCAGCAGGAGCCTTAATTGCCTTAGCTTGTTCAGAGATCTATATGTCTACAGGATCAAGCATAGGTTCGGCAGAGCCAAGGGCAATGGGATTTGGAGAGAAAGACGAACTTACTGATGAGAAGGTAGTCTCTGCAATAAGAGCAAAATTTAAAGCCATTGCTGAAGAAAATAATCATCCTGAAAACTTAGCTTTAGCAATGGTCGATAAAGATGTTGAGTTGAAGAAGATAAAGATAAAAGATGAGATTAGAATCGTAAATGAACAGGAATTAGAGGAACTAAGGTCTCAACACACAGAAGGGGAAATCACCGTAATAAGAACAGTAAGTCTTAAAGGAAAACTCTTAAATTTAACTGCCAAAGAAGCAAAAGAATACGGGTTAGCAAAGGAAACCTTAAAAAACCGTAAGGAGTTGCTGAATTACTTAGGTTTAGAAGAAGAGGATTTAAAAGAACCCAAACTTACCTGGTCAGAGAATATGGTCAGATTCTTAACCCATCCTATCATTTCACCTCTACTCTTAAGTTTAGGATTCCTAGGTCTATTATTTGAATTAAGGATGCCAGGGTGGGGGGTATCTGGAACATTGGGATTGCTGTGCTTGGCCTTATTTTTCTGGGGCCATTATCTGGTGGGCCTAGCTAATTGGACAGAGATATTGATGTTCTTAATTGGCTTAGTTCTTCTGACTTTGGAGATATTCGTCATTCCCGGGTTTGGAATTACCGGTATCTTAGGGATTGGTTTCATTTTAGCAGGAGTCTTTTTAGCTATGGTAAAACACCCTTTCACTCTACCCAAGATAGAGTTAGGTAGAGCCTTTTATACTTTAGGTTATGCCTTTTTAATTACAATCTTAGGAATCTTCCTGTCCTTAAAATTTCTTCCCAGATCTTCCTTTTGGAAAAAGATCATCTTAAGTTTTGGAGAGAAAAGAGAAGAAGGATTCCAAATCACTTCTACTCTTGAGTCCTATGTGAGTAAAACTGGTAAAACCCTCTCCATCTTAAGACCGGCAGGAAAAGCTATCTTTGAAGATAAGATCTTAGATGTAATTACAGAAGGAGGATTCATTGACAAAGATAAAGAAATCCAGATAATAAAAGTAGAAGCGAATAAGATATTCGTTAAGGAGATTTAATGCCTGATTGGCTTTGGGTAGTTATGTTTTTAAGTATTGGGATATTGCTCTTTCTCTTAGAGATATTTACTCCTGGCTTTGGCTTAAGCGGACTTTCGGGATTAATTGCAATCTCTATAGGAATTTATCTTTCTTTCAAAAAACTAAATCTATTTTGGGGTATAATCTCAGTCTTAGCTGGCCTCAGTTTAGTAATAGTTACTATAAAGGTGTTTCCTAAGAGTAGGTTCTGGAAAAAGATACGTTTAGATTTAGAAGAATCTAAGAAAGAAGGATTTATAACTTCTGAAGATTTAGAAAGATTCATCGATAAAGAAGGAGTTACACTCTCTGTCTTAAGACCAACTGGGCTTGCTTTGATCGAAGGAAAAAGATTGCCAGTCCAATCAGAAGGAATATTTATCCTGAAAGGAAAAGAGATTATTGTGATAAGAAGAGAAGGAAATATGTTAGTGGTAAAAGAGAAGATGAAAGGAGGTTAAGATGCCCATCTTAATTATCTCTCTTATCTCTATAGCCCTTCTTTGGATGTTCTTCTATCTGATACCCGTAAGACTTTGGATTGCTGCTATTGCTGCGGGAGTAAAGATATCGATATTCAGTCTCATTGGTATGCGATTAAGAAAGGTATCACCCCATGTAATCGTTCCTTGTATGATCATGCTCCATAAAGCAGGTCTATCAGTAAATACAGACCGCTTAGAGGCACATTATTTAGCAGGTGGTGATGTGATCAGGGTAGTAAAAGCTTTAATCTCAGCAGATAAGGCAAACTTAGATTTAAAATTTGAAAGGGCCTGTGCCATTGATCTAGCTGGTCGTGATGTCTTAGATGCAGTAAAGACATCGGTGAATCCTAAAGTAATCGATGCTCCAAGAGAAGGAATCCTAGCTGCCGTAGCAAAAGATGGTATAGAATTGAAAGCAAAAGCAAGGGTTACGGTAAGAGCAAATTTAGAGAGATTAGTAGGAGGTGCGATTGAAGAGACGATCATCGCCAGAGTAGGTGAAGGAATCGTTACTACTATTGGTTCAGCAGAGACCTACAAACTAGTCTTAGAAAATCCCGATTCTATATCCAAGACAGTCTTAGCAAAAGGTTTAGATGCAGGAACTGCTTTTGAGATCCTATCTATCGATATTGCTGATGTAGATGTGGGAAAAAATATCGGTGCAGAACTACAAACCCGTCAAGCAGAAGCAGATCTAAAAGTTGCTCAGGCAAGGGCTGAAACAAGAAGAGCAATGGCAGTTGCTCAGGAACAAGAGATGAAAGCCCGTGCCCAAGAGATGAGAGCAAAGGTAATTGAAGCTGAGGCAGAAGTTCCCAAAGCGATCGCTGAAGCTTTCAGAACTGGAAAATTAGGCATTATGGACTATTACACTTTAAGAAATATCCAAGCTGATACTTCTATGCGTGAGAGGATCGGTCAACCACCTAAAGAGAAAGAAAAAGATAAAGAATAAAGAACTTTGGTTATAGTGTTACTTGCGTTATAGGGTTGTAGCGTTAGTGCGTTGTTTTTAGTTACGTTTACTGTAAAAAAGCTTATTTTAATTTCTTAGAGATGTGGCGATTTCTATTTTTCATTATCTTTATACTACTGATTCAAGGACTCTTTAAGCTCTTAGAAAAGGGAGAAAAAGAAGAAGAGCTTGAAGAAAAACCTACTACAGAGGAAGAACTTAAGAAGTACTTTGAAGCTTTAGGTTTACCTGTAAGAGTACCTACTTCCAAGAAAGAGAAAATACCAAAGAAAAAAGAAGAGATAGAAGAGGTGAAGCCCTCTATTATAAGACCTTCGGCTGTAGAAGAGAAAAGGCCTATCCCAACACCTAAGATCAAAACTGAAGAAGAGATTCTGACTTACTTTCCTTCAGAAAAACTCGAGGAAGGAATAATTTTATCTGAAATCTTAGGCCCACCAAAATCTTTAAAGATTTTAAGCCGAGGTGTCGGAACTGGTAGACGATCCGGTCTCAAAAACCGGTGGCTCCAAAAGCCGTGAGGGTTCGATTCCCTCCCTCGGCACTATCTAATCTTATCTCTTAACTGAGTATTCCTTTGGATTACAGGTTGAATCTTCTTTAATATCCTGCCTGCCATAATCTTATAGCCCTCTGCATTGGGATGGATAAAATCAGATTTCAAGGAAGGATTCGTAAAAACTCTACCTAAAAGATCAGGAATAAGGATTACTTTGTGTTTTTTTGCTAATCTCCTGTATTCCTTACTAAACCCTTTTAAAATTATACCTGCTCTAATCTCACATAAGGCGACCATAGCCTTTTTCTCTTGGATTCTCTTAATCATCTCTTCTAAATTCTTAAATGTATCTTCTGGAGGAATCTTCTGCAAAAAATCATTTCCTCCGAATTCTAAGATTACTAATAAAGGCGATTGCCTTAAGACATCTGTCTCTAATCTCTCTAATGCACTGAAGGTTGTATCTCCTGGCCTGCCAGCATTTATTACTGGTACTGATAAGCTCTTTGCTAAGATAGAAGGAAAATCCTCTCCTCTTCCTGCTCCTTCACCTGAAGTTAAACTATCTCCAAAGCAGACGATATTTTCACCCCTTGAATCTAAATTCTTTATCTCTTTTGCACAACCCAAATATAAGGCCAGAGTTCCTAATGTCAGAATAAAAAAGACTCTCTTCATTTGTCTACCAAGTTTGATCTTCGCAGTTGAAATAAGTTTGGTCTCTTTTTATTCATCTGGTATTATACCATAAAAAAGCGGAAGTCTTTCCTCTGTCTTAAAATCTTAGGTTTTAATCTTTCATGTATAAAACCGGCTGATTTTTAAAGAAAATATATTCTCTATCTGACCTTAGGGCTTCACAGGCATAAGTATAAAGGATGATTGCATAATCCTATCGTTGATTTTAACTTGAGGTGTTTTATCTATCCTCTTTTTAAGAAATCTTTATCTTCCTTATCAGGGAAATCAAACTAAACAGATATCCCCCAAAGAAGAAAGAGACACCTAAAATTTTAAAGGATTCCTCTACTACAATCAGAATATCATTATTGTAAAGAGGATAAAGGATATGGAAGGTTACCGTCCCTAAAAATGAAAGGCCTCCGAGGAATAAAAAAGGAAAGATCTCTTTATGGCCTAAGAGCTCCTTTCGATAAAAAAGGCAGACCCCTATACCTATCAGACCAAAGAGAACGAGAGGTAAAAAATCCCAATAGGATTTTGCACCCGAATATTTAAATAAAAAGATAACTAAATTATCCAAACCCTCATGTATCATAAAATATTCATCTAAGCAAAGATAAAAAAATCCTAAACTACAGATAAGCCAGAATTGGACCGATCTAGAAGAAGAGGGTATTTTTCTCTTTAAAAGATAAATAACTAAGCTTATCAACCCACTTAAACCCAATAGTAGACTAGAAAAGAAAGTTACAGCTTGACGTTCTTGAAACCTGAGCGATAAATCTTCTCTTTTTACCCCATCTATAATGCTGAAAGTGATCAATAGAAAATTAAAAAGTAGAATGATAATTAAATACCTAACTATTTTCATGCCTAAGTTATTCCTAATCGTTTATCTAACTCGAGGGTAAGAACAAATTACGTTAGAATGAATTATTCAAAAAGCTTACTTCCAACTCAAAAAGTAGCGCTTTTTTGGCCTATTTGTTCTACAAGTTTAATAATAGCCCTAAGAAAAATAGTTCTTGTTCAGTCATTCAACAACTCCCATTTTTCTAAACTTCTCATATCTTAACTTTAAGAGCTTTTCTATAGAGATCTCCTTTAGTTCATTTAGATGTTTTTTTACTACCTTTTTTAAATTAGTAGAAGTTAGATTCAGATCTCTATGTGCTCCGCCTAAAGGTTCTTCAACTATCTCAT
>DDKR01000023.1 GCA_002340085.1 Candidatus Omnitrophica bacterium UBA2593 | reverse complement strand
TCCTTTTTTATAACTTTACAAGTTATTTTACACAAAAGATTATACGCTACTACCAATCACCTATTCACCAATTTATTTACCACTATGATTTTTGGGAAAGATATGGTGGAATCGCCTATTTTTCCGATGGAAGATTAAATTTAAGGAAAAAATATTAGATCTATTCTATACAAAATCAGATTATAACCTCTTTATTCTTGCCATAATATCTTGCCTTATGTATTTTTCCACAGTGTGAACAGGCGGTTTTTCTCTATAATATGGTCCTAATCTTATATGTATTTTCTTCTCGTTCACTAAAAATATTATTGATATTTTGGGAATGTTAAGCAGTTTTCTGATAGTGTACATCTACATCGATTACTCACCTAATTTAGTTTGTTTATATTAAAAATAACTATATCGGGTTTTTATTGATAGTCGATGCTTTTTTATCTGGGAGGAGGACTAAAATTTTTTCTTACTTTCATACGAGATATAGCCTCATTTCTGTTATATTACACAATATATTGTGTTAAGAAATCTTTTTAAAAAATTTAACTTGACAAAAGTAAAATTTTCTATTAAAGTAGAGCAAAGTGGAGTAAAGTGGTTAAAAGGTAATCCTGATTTTTGAAAAAATATTTTAGATAAGAGGTAATTTTCTGAAATCCTATCACACCTACAAATTAACTGCTCATAATTATTATAAAATTACAAAAGATTAACACAGAAATAAATCCGCAGGAGGAAGATATTTTGAGGAGGATTGACTTATGTTACGTTTGATGTTCCATAGGTCAATTTTTTATCTATGTTTTATGGTGAATACTTTCATACCGTAGATAGAAAGGGAAGAATCATCTTACCTTCAAAATTTAGAGAGGTCGCTAAACAAAACTTCATCGAGAAATTTTTTATTACCCGAGGTTTAGATAAATGCCTCTTTATGTTCTCAGAAGATGAATGGAGATCTCAAGAGATGAAATTTAAATCCTTATCCTTTACAAAGAAAGAGGCAAGACAGTTCAACCGCTTATATTTTTCTGGTGCAGTAGAGATAATCCCTGATAAACAAGGAAGAATTCTTATCCCTCAGTATCTAAAAGATTTTGCAGAGATAAAGAGAGAATTGGTGATTATAGGGGTATCTAACCGGATTGAGATCTGGTCAAAAGAAAGTTGGATTGAATTCTATAAGGATTCTTATCAGACATTTGAAGAGACAGCTGAAAAGTTATTAGAGATGTGAACCTTCTACATAAACCTGTGATGTACAGAGAAGTAATAGAATATCTCAATTTAGAGAGAGGTGATTTAATCATTGATGCGACAGTTGGTTTAGCTGGCCACGCAAAATTGATATTAGAAAGAGTTATACCAAATGGTAGATTGATTGGTATCGACAGAGATAAAGAATCTCTCCAAATAGCTGAAGAGACTTTAAAAGATTATAAGGGAAAGTATGAGCTTTACCATGGAGATTTCCGCTATTTAGATAAGATCTTTGAATCCCTCAAAATATCGGCTTGTGATGGAATATTTTTTGATTTGGGGTTATCTTCCTTTCAGTTAGAATCACCTGAAAGAGGATTCAGTTTTCAATCTGATGGTCCCTTAGATATGAGGTTTGATAGAGATTCCTACATTTCTGCCTATGATTTAGTCAATAATCTTACAGAAAGGGAGATATTTTCTCTTTTGAGATCCTTCGGAGAAGAGAGATATTCAAGCAGGATTTCTAATCTTATAGTTAAAGAGAGAGGGGATCATCCCATATCTACAACCGGAGAGCTTACCAAAATAATCTTGAAAGCAATGCCTTACAAGGGGTACCAAAAGATACATCCTGCAACCAGGACATTTCAAGCTTTGAGGATTGCAGTAAATAGAGAATTGGAGGCATTGGAGGAGGCAATAGACAAAAGCGTCTATCTTTTAAATAGAGGAGCGAGGGTTTGTGTAGTATCTTTTCATTCTTTGGAAGATAGAATCGTAAAGAAAAAATTTAAATATTTTTCTTCACTTAAGAAGCTAAAGATTATAACTCCTAAACCTTTGATTCCTTCTCCAGCCGAAGTTACAGAGAATCCACGCAGTAGGAGTGCAAAACTAAGGGTAGCAGAGAGAATATGAGATGAGGACGATACGGTTTTTAATCTTTGTAAGTATCTGTACAGTTTTAGCACTCCTTTTTGTTCACTATCAAGTGAGGATCTATCTACTTTCTTACGAAGTAGATAAAAATAATCTCTTATACGAAGAGCTACTTGATAGAAATGAGATTCTTTTGTATGATATTAATAGGTTATCTTCGATTCCGAGGATCTCTTATAAACTTTCCTCTCTTGGAGATGAATTCGTAATTCCTGACAGAATCTTAAGGATCGCAAGATTTGAGGAAAAAGAGGAGAAATTAACCGAGAAAAAAGGGAATTTCTTGGCAAGAATATTTAGAGCAATAACTCTAGCTGAAGCAAAAGAAGTTAAAAAATAGAACTAAAAATATGAGATCAAAGTTCCTTGATATCTCTCTTTGGGAAGAAAGAATAAAAGAAGAGGAAGAAAAAAGAGAAGAGATACGTATAAAGACTCTCCAGAAATATGAAAGGTTTTTGAAGAAATATTTTAAGGGAAAGAGAGTAAAGAGCGTATTTCTTGTCGGTTCAATTCTTCAAGAGTATAAATTTTATCCCTTTTCAGATGTAGATGTAGCTGTGGAGGGCTTAGGAGAAGATTATTTTAAGACCTTATTAGATACTGAAGAGCTCTTAGAGAGAAATATTGATCTAATAGAACTTGAGGAATGTAGATTTAAAGATACCATTCCTCAAAGAGGAAAGAAGATTATATGAAAAAAGAGTCTTTGGTGATACTCTCAGGTTACTTTACTAATCAGGCGGAACTTATCAAGAAGATATTTAGAGAAATAAAAGTTGTCCTGCCATCTAATAAGGAGAAGACGAGTTACCTTGGTTATCTTCTTCATAATCTATATTGTGCAATAGAAGATCTTTTCCAAGAAATTTCTAAGACCTTTGAAAATCGCATTGAAGATTTATCTAAATACCATAAAGAACTCCTTAAACGCATGAGATTAGATCTACCCCGGATAAGACCAAGACTCTTAAGTAGAGAGAGTTATTCTCTCCTCAATGAACTTAGAGGCTCTAGAATATCTTCAGGCACTCATACGATTATGAATTATCCTCTGAGAAAGTAGACACTCTTAAACAGAAAGTCATTGCTAATTGGAAATATATAGAAAAAGATCTAAGAGTCTTCTTAAATTTTTTAAAAACTCATAGTAGATAACTTATACACTCCAAGGAGATTTTAATACACTGTTAAATAGATTTTATTTGAGGGGTTATGCCTTCAATAAGAGATTGTGTTTGTTAAATATTCATTCCGCCTACAGACAGTTTTCTTCATATTCTTTCTTTCTCTTTTATTAATCTCCTTTCGCTTAATTTACATTCAAATCTTTAAATCTTCTTTTTTCACTAATCTAGCTAAGAAGCAACACAATCTCTTCTTAGAGCTAGAACCCGAAAGAGGGATAATCTTTGATCGTAATTTAAAACCTCAGACACAGAATTTGAGTAGATATTCTCTTTATATTTGCCCCAAAGAGATTAGAGATAAGACCAAATTAATAAGAGAATTAAGTTCTCTTTTAGGGTTAGATGATAAATTTTTAAAAGAAAGGCTTAACCAAGATAAATATTTTGTCTGGATACAAAGAAAATTATCCTCTGATATTAAAGAAAAGATAGGGAGATTGAACTTAGAAGGAGTAGGGTTTATTAAAGAGAAAAAAAGAGTCTATCCAAATCAAGGACTTGGTTGTCATGTGTTAGGTTTTGTTGGAATAGATAATATTGGCTTAGAAGGAATAGAGTTAAGTTATGATAGCTATTTGAGAGGAGAAAAAGGTTTTGCTTTAATCTTACAAGATGCTCGAGGAAGAAGACTTTCTATATATGAGAGGGTAACTCTACCCAAAGATGGTTTTGATTTAGTCTTGACTATAGATGAGAATATCCAGTATATTACACAGAAAGAGTTAGAAGAGGCCTGCAAAAGACATAATGCAAAGGCAGGATCAGTAATTGTAATGAAGCCCGATACAGGTGAAATTTTAGCAATGGCAAATTGGCCAGATTTTGATCTGAATTTAACTCCCCAGACTTCGTTTGAGATTAGAAGGAATCGTACAATCACAGATCTCTTTGAGCCAGGTTCTGTCTTCAAAATTGTAACCTTAGGAGCAGCATTAGAGGAGAATCTATTTACCGAAGAAGATACAATCTTCTGTGAAAATGGAGCCTATAGAATTTCCAATCACACTCTTCACGATTATAGACCTCATGGTCAGCTTAAATTCAGTCAAGTCATCGAATATTCTAGCAATATCGGTGTAGCCAAGATTGCTCAAAGATTAGGAAGAGATACAATATTTAAATACGCAAACCTCTTTGGATTTGGTAAGTCCGCAGGAATAGACCTGCCGGGAGAGATATCTGGAATAAACAAAGAACCAAAGTATTGGTCAAAGATCTCAATTGGTATAATTCCTATTGGTCAAGAGGTCGGGGTAACTGTATTACAACTCGCCTGTGCAATATCTGCAGTTGCTAATGGCGGAATTTTGATGAAGCCGTTTATCGTTAAAAGAATACAAGATAAGGATGGGGAGACAATTAAGGAATTTCAACCCCAGATTTTAGATGAGGTGATTTCTGCACAGACCTCTTTAAGGATGAAGGAGATATTACAAGGAGTTGTAGAAAGAGGAACAGGCAGACTTGCAAAGATAAAAGGGTATAGTATCTGTGGAAAGACAGGAACTGCTCAGAAATTAGAACCCAACGGAAGATATTCTCATAGGAAATTCTTTGCCTCATTTATAGGATTCTTACCAAAAGAAAAACCTTTAATTTCAGTTACCTGTGTCATCGATGAGCCAAAACCTCATTATTTTGGAGGAACAGTCGCTGCTCCTTTATTTAAGAAGATAGCAGAGAAAGTGATAAGGTATTTGGAGATCTATGATACAGAAAGATTGGTAAGCAGTCAATGAGACTAAAAGAACTACTTTCAGAATTAAACTTAGATTCGACTTCTGTTAAAGATAGGTTTAATTTTGATCAGAGGATTCTTAAATCAGAGATAAGAGGTATCAGTTGCGATTCAAAAAGAGTATCGGAAGATTTTCTCTATGTGGCTATAAAGGGAGAGAGGTTCGATGGACATAATTTTATCAGAGAAGCTGTAGAAAGAGGGGCAAAAGCTGTTATAATTCAAAATTCAAAATTCAAAATTCAAAATTCAAAATTTCCGATATTCATAGTTAAAGATACAAGAGAGAGTTTAGCTGAATTATCTGCAAAATTCTATGGTTTTCCTTCAAAGAATTTGAGGTTCATCGGTATAACTGGGACGAATGGCAAGACCACCGTCTCTTATCTGATGGAATCCATATTAAAGAGAAAAGGTTTAAATGTAGGGGTAATTGGAACAGTAAATTATAGAATAGCTGGCAAAGAGATTTTACCTGCAGTCAACACCACACCTTCAGCTTTAGAACTACATCATCTTTTATCAGAGATGACGAAGAGAGGCATAGACTATGTTGTAATGGAAGTATCTTCTCATTCTTTAGATCAGAAGAGAGTTTATGGAATAGATTTTGACTATGCAGTATATACCAATCTTTCCCAAGATCATTTGGATTATCATAAAAACCTTAAAAATTATTTCTTAGCTAAAGCAAAATTATTTGAGAGTTTAAAGAACACCTCTTTTGCGATTATAAATTCAGATGATAGATTTTTTCCAGAATTGAAAGGAATGACAAAAGCTAAAATCTATACCTACGGAGTTTTAAATCGATGTGATATTAGAGCTGAAAATATAGAATGGAATTTAGAAGGAATAAAATTTAGTGTGAAAGGAGAAAACTTAGATTTTACAGTAGAATCAAAATTGTTGGGCCTTCACAATGTCTACAATCTGTTAGCTGCAATTACTACAGCAATTGCTATGAGAATAGATACTGAGATAATAAGAGAAGGTGCTAAAGATTTAAGATGTATTCCAGGTAGATTAGAAAAAATAAATACAGGAGGAGATTTTAAAGTCTTTATTGACTATGCTCATACACCAGAGGCTGTAAGATGTGTACTTTCTACTCTTAAGACTGGCCTCCTAACTTTGAAGAGATGTCAAAAAGTAAGAAGGAGCAGAATAATCTGTGTCTTTGGTTGTGGAGGAGAGAGAGATAGAAAAAAGAGACCAAAGATAGCCAAAATTATCTCAGAAAATTCTGATTACTTTATTATTACAAATGATAATCCAAGAAATGAGGATCCAAATAGGATTATCAATGACATTTTAAAGGGAGTAAAGACAGAAAATTTTGAGGTCATCTTAGATAGGAGAGAAGCTATAAAGAAAGCAATTTCAATGGCAAAAGATAGAGATATCATTGCCATTTTAGGTAAGGGTCATGAAAGATATCAAATAATTGGTGGCAGAAAGATCCCTTTTGATGATAGGAGGAGTGTGAAAGAATGTTTAAGGCCGAAGAGATCTTGGAGATAACCGCTGGAGAGTTGATCAGTAGAGGAAAAGAGGAGGAGTTTAGAGGTATTTCCATTGATTCACGTACAATCAAAAAAGGTGAATTATTCATTGCTATAAAAGGAGAAAATTTCGATGGACATGATTTTATAGAGGAGGCAATCAAGAAAGGTGCTGCAGGCGTAATTCAGTCCTCAAAGCTTAAAGTTCAGAGTTCAAGGAGAATTCCAATTATCTTCACCAAAGATACTATAAAAGCATTGGGAGATTTAGCTAAAGCACACCGCAAAAAATTTAAGATTCCTGTTATTGCAGTGACGGGAAGCAACGGTAAGACGACGACGAAAGAGATGATCTCAAGTTGTTTAGAAAACAGGTTTTCTGTCCTAAAGAATGAAGGAACGAAGAATAACAAGATAGGCCTTCCTTTGACCCTTCTTAAATTGAATTCCCAACATAATATCTGTGTAGTGGAATTAGGGACAAACCATTTCGGAGAGATAGAGTATTTAGTTAAGATTTCTCAACCTAACATCAGAGTAATCACAAATATCGGACCCTCACATTTAGAGTTCTTAAATGATTTGGAAGGTGTATTTAAAGAGGAGACATCTTTAATTAAAGGATTAAATTCAAAAGGTATCTGTCTTATAAATGGAGATGATAAGTTTTTGCGGAGACTGGCAAAGGAAAGAAATATCTTTACCTATGGATTAAGGAGACCTTGCGATCTGATGGCAAAAGATTTAAATTGTAATGGGAATTTTTTAAGATTTAGAGTTGGGGGTGAGAATTTTTCTTTGAATACAGCTGGTTCCTATAATATCTACAATGCAATGGCAGCAATTTTTGTTAGTCTCTTATTTGGTTTAAATCTGAAGAGGATTGCCTCTGCCTTAAAAGAATTTGGGTTTCCTGGTGGTCGATTAAAATTAAGAGAGTTTGGAGAAATAAAGATATTTGATGATACTTATAATTCCAATCCTTTATCTTTAAGATTTGCTTTAGAGACACTTTCAAGGTTTAAGGGAAGAAAGATATTCGTTATGGGAGATATGTTGGAGTTAGGTAAAGGAGAAGAGTATTTCCATAAAGAGATAGTTAAATTTATTAAAAGAGCAAATGTAGATTTTTTAATCTCTTTAGGTAAACTTTCCAAAATCACCGCTCTCCAAGTAAAAGAAGGAAAAATTTGCAAAGAGGTCTTTATATCTGATAGTTGTGATGAGGTAAAGGATATCCTAAAAAAGATAATTGAACCAAAAGACTTAGTCCTTATAAAGGGCTCAAGGAAGATGGGAATGGAAAGGATAATAGAAAAGTTAGGTGAGTAAAGAAGTTCTACAGTTCTATAGTTCTGAAGTTCTACAGTAGTGCAAGGATATTTGACAAAGCAAGCACCGCTTAAATTTGACAGAAACACAGATATACACAGATTAAAGAGTTACCCGTGTCAATCCGTTAAAAATCCGTGTAAATCCGTATCAATGAAAAACACAGATATACATATTATTTCATTAGTGAAAAATTAAGAATGAAAAATTACGGTAGATGGTTAGCAGTAAACGGTAAACGTAACCAAAAACAACGCAATAACCCAATAACGCTATAACGCAATAACCGTTTTTCCACTCCCGGCGTATATAAAAAAGGTCTTGTTGTAACTTGAATAACTCTCTAACTCGAATCACTTAAGAGATGTTTTATCATTTCCTCTACCCATTAAAGGAGATATTCTTTGGTTTCAATGTATTCAGGTATATTACTTTTAGAGCATCAGGAGCAGTTATAACTTCCTTTTTACTTACCTTGATCTTTTCCCCTTTCATTATCAAAAGATTAAAGGATTTAAAGATCGGTGAATATATTCAAAGAGATTCACTTCCCCTCTATGATCTTCACCGTTTCAAAGAAGGAACTCCAACTATGGGAGGAATAATTATCCTCTTAGCTGTGCTTATTTCTACTTTCCTTTGGGCCGATCTGACCAACAGATACATTCTGCTTGTAATCTTCTGTGTCATTTACTTAGGGGTCTTAGGTTTTTTAGATGATCTTATAAAGATAAGAAGAAAGAGTCCCAAAGGTCTTAAGATAAGTCAAAAATTTTTAGGTCAAATTTTCTTGGGTTTGGTGATTGGTGTAATTCTATATTTTGATAAGGAATTCTCTTTGACATTGAATCTCCCTTTCTTCAAAAGATTAGTACTGAATCTAGGGGTATTCTATATATTCTTTTGTGCAATTGTAATCACAGGGACATCCAATGCGGTGAATCTTACTGATGGCTTAGATGGTTTAGCTGTAGGTTGTGTAATCATGGTCTCTTTAGCCTATGGGATTTTGAGTTATCTTACAGGAAACATAAAATTTAGCGAATACCTTTTCATCCCTTATATCCGAGGGGTAGGTGAATTAGCTGTCTTTTGTGCTTCAGTCTTTGGAGCAGGCTTAGGTTTTTTGTGGTATAACTCCTATCCTGCTCAGGTATTTATGGGTGATATAGGTTCTCTGCCTTTAGGAGGGGCTTTAGGGTGTGTGGCTGTATTTATAAAGAAAGAGATACTCTTAGGTATTGTGGGTGGAATATTTGTTTTGGAAGCAATATCAGTCATCTTACAAGTTGTTTTTTTTAGGTTAAAAGGTAAGAGAGTCTTCAAAGTCGCTCCCCTACACCATCACTTCCAGTTTTTAGGTTGGTCGGAATCAAAGATAATTGTAAGATTCTGGATAATTGCAGTGATCTTGGCTTTGATGAGTTTGACGACATTGAAATTGAGATGATAGATTTTAAAGGTAAGAGAGTTACAATCGTAGGGTTGGCTCGTAGTGGCGTAGCCTGTGCACAACTCCTCAAAAAAAATGGAGCAGAAGTCAGAGTTACAGATCTTAATACGAATCCAGAGATTTTAAAGAACAGTCAGATACTTATCAAAGAAGGTATAGATGTAGAAATAGGTAGGCATTCAGAGGAATTCTTAAAATCTAGTCAAATCATCGTTGTAAGTCCAGGAGTAAGGGAAGATTCTTTACCTTGTATTGTAGCTCAAAGGAATGGTATTCTGATAATAAGTGAGATAGAGGCCGCTTGGCATTTCTGTAAGGCAAAGGTTATTGCCATAACCGGAACGAATGCTAAATCTACAGTTACAGCATTAACTGCTGAGATTTTAAAAAAGAAAGGATATAGGGCATTTGTTTTAGGAAATATAGGAAAACCCTTTTCTGGAGATGTCCTTAAAACGAGTCAAGATGATTTTGTCTGTTTAGAGGTAAGTTCATTTCAATTGGAAAAGATAAAATTTTTTAAGCCAGAGGTTGCTGTCTTCTTAAATTTTTCTTGTGATCATTTAGACAGATACAGAGACTTAGAAGAATATTTTGAGGCAAAGAAAAAGATATTTATGAACCAAGACAGAAGAGATTTTGCAGTATTAAATTATTCTGATCCAAAGATTAGAAAGTTAGAAGATCATATAAGGGCAAAAGTATTATTCTTTAAAGAAGGAGAGAATCCAAATTTAGATTGTCTTTTGGTTATCTCTTCTATATTTGGGATTGACAAAGACACAGTTTTAGATATATTTAGAAATTTTAAAGGATTAGAGCATAGGTTAGAATCTGTAGATACCATAGATGGTGTAGAATTCATAAATGATTCTAAGAGCACAAATGTCTCTTCTACCTTGTGGGCATTAAGAAATATTAAGAAACCTCTAATATTAATTGCGGGAGGAAGAGATAAGGGATTAGATTTTTCTAAGTTTAAGAACGAAGAAATCTTAAATAAGGTAAAGAGCTTAATCCTAATTGGCGAGGCTAAAGAGAAGATAAGGGATGTAATTAGAGATTTTTTAGAGACAAAAGAAGCAGATACCTTAGAAGAGGCAATCTATTTAGGAAAGAGTCTTGCAGAATCTGGAGATTGTGTGCTTTTATCACCTATGTGTGCAAGTTTTGATGAGTTCAAAGACTTTGAGGAGAGAGGAAGGGTCTTCAAAGAGATAGTTAAAAATCTAAGATTTAAAAGGCAATGAGAAGATTGAGGGTATCTTTATTTATAACTACGGTTATCTTAATCTGTTTAGGGATAGTTATGATCTACTCTTCTTCAGCTATACTTTCTTATGAGAAATATAGAGATTCAGCATTTTTTTTGAAGAGACAGTCTCTCTTCTTTATGTTAGGGATGGTGGCTCTCTTCTTTGTTGTGGCTACAGATTACAGAATACTAAAGAAGTTCTCAAAACTTATCTTGGTCTCTTCTCTATTCTTGTTAGTTTTAGTCTTGATTCCAGGGATTGGTTATTCTGTTTTTGGTGCGAGGAGATGGTTTAGGTTTTTCGGCTTTAGTTTTCAACCTTCAGAGTTAGCGCTATTGTCTATGGTAATCTATTTAGCCTCATTTTTATCTCAGAAAAATAAAGACATAAAAAATTTCTTTTCAGGACTTTTATCCCCTTTGTTAATTACCGCTGTATTTTTCTTCTTAATCCTTTTGCAACCAGACTTAGGTACAGCTTTCTTAATAGGGGGAACCTCACTTTTAATTCTTTATGTTGGAGGAGCAAAACTTTCTCATATACTCTCTCTATGTTTACTTTCTTTACCCTTTATCTATCTGATAATCTTTACTGTTCCCTATAGAGCTTTGCGTATAACTGCATTTTTAAACCCCTGGTTAGATCCAAGAGGTGCAGGTTTCCAGATAGTTCAATCTCAGATCGCCTTAGGCTCAGGAGGCGTTTTTGGCTTGGGATTGGGTAGAGGAAAGCAAAAGTTATTCTTCTTACCAGCAAATCACACAGATTTTATATTCTCTAATATCGGTGAAGAATTGGGATTGATGGGTGTATCTTTTGTTTTGATCCTATTTTTAATTATTTTGATCTGTGGTTTTAAGATCATAAAGGAATGTTCTGAATCTTTCGGATTCTATTTGGGATTAGGGATTATTTCTATAATTTTATTAAAAGCGATCATCCACATGGGTGTAGGAGTAGGGCTTCTCCCCACAAAAGGTTTACCCTTACCCTTCATAAGTTATGGAGGCTCTTCTTTTCTATTTGATTTAATTGGTATAGGAATTCTTTTAAATATCTCAAAGAACTCATGCGTATAGCTATTGGCTGTTCAGGATCTGGAGGGCATATCTTTCCTGCTCTGAGTTTAGCAGAGAGATTGAAGAAAGAGAGGCAAGACTCAGAAGTTATCTTTTTTCTCCCCAAAAATAGATTGACTTCATTTATATTTGAGAATCAAGTATTTGAAGTAGAGTTTTCCTCAATTAAAAGATCGATATTCTACCTGATGAGGAACTCTTTTAAATCCTTTCATCTCTTAAAGAGCTTCAAGCCCCAAGTTGTAATTGGATTTGGTGGATATGAGACCTTTTCTTTATTGTTAGAAGCAAAGATCTTAGGTA
>DDKR01000112.1 GCA_002340085.1 Candidatus Omnitrophica bacterium UBA2593 | reverse complement strand
TACTCTGAAAAATTTAAATCCTTATGTTTTTATTACAGAAGCTGAAGAAGAAGATAATAGGGGAGCTGTTTGGGCATTGAGAAATCTTGTTGATTACGGGAACATCTCTGCTTTAAATGGATTAATATCTTTGGCCAAAGAAGGTAATGAAACAGCCTATAGAGAATTAAAATACATTACGAACTCAATGGTCTTAGACTTACGCAGACTTCACTTAGAAGAAAGAATCTCTGATATTGAATTAGAGAAGAGATTGACTGAAAAAAGTTTTAATAACCACCCATTCATACTGTATGCTTCTTATACCTCTCAGGAGAATATCGGCATTTTGGGTAGGATGATGTTAGAAAGACTGAGGTCTCAAGCTCAAAGACAAAACAAAGACTTACATTCTTTCTTAAAAGAATTGGATCCTAAAGAGATATTCTATAGAGATTTTATCCTCCAATCAGCTCATTTCAACCACCTACCATACTTACTTTCGGACCTTAAAAGTCTGGATAAAATTATGGATTACCTCTTCAGAGAATTATCTCCAGAGACAGTAAAGTCCTATAGCTTAAGATTGGCTTTATTTACTGAGGATGTCCTTGGAGACAAAGGCTTCATTTATCAAAAAGAGTTCCAAAGATATTTAAGAGAACTATATGATAAGACTTCTGGTTTAAACCAACGTCTCATCGCTGCTTTACTTACTGTATACCGAGATAAACTTAATTATCTTAATCCCAATGATATCTCTAATATTGCCAAGAGTCAAGGTATTAAGGAAGAAGCATCTTCGATTTCTTATGATGAATTATTCAAAGATTCTAAGTTAGTCGTCCACATTGTCTTTGCTGATAAAGATGCTGTAGAAGGACATTATCTAGCTACTAAACAGTTTTTCCAGGAGAAAGGAGGCTATAAAGTTGTCTTCTCTATAGAAAATCAAACTTTACTTGAGAAGAACAATATTCACATAGTCTTGATTAAAGCAGACAAAGAAGGATACGATATCAATACACATCTAAAAGAGGTAGATATAATTATTTCTCGAGGTCATGCAGGTAGTGAACAAGAGGTATTTAAACCCCAACTGCCGCCTTTAGAGAGTAAGGGTAAGATATTTTTTCTTTCTGCTTGCAGGAGTGCTACTACAATAGGAAAAATTGCTTCTAATTATCCAGATGCTTTCTTTATTGGTGTAAATTCCACTGCTTTTGGAATAAGAACCAATGGAGTGACTCATCTTTTATTAAAAGCTCTAAGTGAAAAAATCTCTAGTTGGGAAGAGATAAGAGATTCTATAAAAGATCGTCTTCCAGAAACCAGCAAGGATTACATCCTTCCTGGAGATCCTCCTTGGAGAGTCTATAATCTTATTTCTTCTACCTCTTCATCCCTTACCCGCATAGACAATTTTGCCTCTTCACCTGTAGAAAAAACAGGCGGTATCGACCTCTCTGAAATTGAACTTATTTTACAAGATGAAGCTTTTATCTCTTCACTTAACCCTGTAGACCTAAAGATTCTCTTGGCAGCAAAGGCCTTGGAGAAGGATGGTTGGAATTCGCTTTCTTTACTCAGAATCCATGAAGTAATTGGTTTGTTGAAAGATGGGATTGTAGAGGATTTCCAGAATAAAGAATTATTACTAAGAGTCTTAGAACAATTAAAGACAAATTTCTTTCTTGACTCCCAAGCCCTTCAATTCTTCTACTTCCTTCAATCCCAAAAACCAATCTCTGAGTTAAAGCTTTCTTTCTCTCATTGAACCCCGACTTTGTATAGAATAAGATTTTTTTCTTAGAACGAGACAGAGAAATTTACCATTTCCACTCTGGGAGTTGAAGAGAGCCACCTTAAGAAATGTTATAAGACCATTATTCCACCCCAGGGGTGGAAATGGTAAACGAAAAGGTAACCTTATACCCTATGCTGTTTTTATTTTGCTTAATTTAGAGATTTTGCTATAATAAAAAATGATGATAAGTTTTGAAGATTTCAAAAGATTAGATATCAGGATAGCAAAGATCTTAGAAGTATCTGATCATCCTAATGCTGATAAACTGTATGTGTTAAGAGTAGATTGGGGAGATGGAGAAAAGACATTGGTTGCAGGGATTAAAAGTAGCTATAAGAAAGAAGATTTAGTAGATAAACAGATCGTTGTTTTGGTAAATTTAGAGCCTGCAAATATAAGAGGAGTAAGATCAGAAGGAATGCTCTTAGCCTGTCAAGATGAAAAAGGAATCTCTTTAATCTCACCTGATAGAAAGGTAGAATTAGGAAGTCAAATAAGATGAATGTAGTTACAAAGACAATCAGTTTCTCAACAAGAGGAAATACAGATATCATCGACATTACTGATAGAGTAAATAAGGCTTTAGTTGAATCAAAATTAAAAGAAGGGGCTGTTACAATCTCAGTCATTGGATCTACTGGAGGATTGACTACCTGTGAGTATGAGCCAGGATTAATTTCAGATTTAAAGAGAGTAATTGAGGAGTTGGTTCCTAAGAATAAGGGCTATGCCCATGATGGAGGCTGGGAAGGAGGAAATGCCCATTCACACTTAAGAGCTTCTCTATTTGGGGCTTCTCTAACTTTTCCTTTTGTAAACGGAGAATTACTTTTGGGTACTTGGCAACAGATAATCTTTATTGATTTCGATACAAGAGCCCGTCAAAGAAAAGTCATCCTACAATTCTTAGGTGTTTAATATAAACCTAAAACAATTTATTCCTTCAGAATTTTGTGTTGGATGCTGTAATTGTTGTCGATTTAAAGATAAAGAAAGTGTATGGACACCTTTTAGAATAGAACCCATACTGTATGAAGATTATTTTGTCTGCCCAAATCTAAATTTAGAGACGAATCTCTGTAAGATTTATTCTGAAAGGCCCTTTGATTGTCAACTCTATCCATTCCTTTTAAATTTAAAAATGGATAAGGTCTTTCTTTCTGTACATCTGAATTGTCCATTTATAAGAGAAAACTTAAATAAAAAATCTTTTAAAGATTATGTCAGCTACCTTAAAGATTCTCTATTAAAAATTAAAGATTCTTTGTCTCATTTTATCTGTGAGTATCCTGCAGATGAAATTCTGGAGTTAGATGAAATTGTTGGAATTAGAAGATAGGGAAATCTTTGAGGACTACTTAAAGAGAGATTCTCATTCTTTATCTTACTTTTCTTTCGTAAATGTGTTCATCTGGAGGTGCCTTTTTGAGATATCGTATCTTAAGATAAAAGATTCTCTTTGCGTATTCTTCAAAGACAGAATGGGTGTATTTATGATTCTTCCTCCTTTAGGAAATGTAGAAAAGAAAACAGTCTTTGAAGCTTTTGAGATCATGGACAGAATAAACGAAAATGGGAGGCTTTCTCGGATTGAAAATGCTGAAGAGAAAGATTTAGAGTTCTATAAGGAATCAGGATTCAAATTTAAATTGAAAGATAGAGAGTTTATTTATTCAAGAGCTGATTTGGTCTCTCTGAAAGGAGATAGATTCAAAAGTAAGAGAAACCCCTACAATTATTTTTCAAGAAATTATAAATTTCAATATTTAGATTATTCTCCGGATATGAAAGAAGACTGTCTTAATCTATACAGGAGATGGTCAGAAGACAGAA